>DAVZGU010000436.1:0-2503 GCA_052274215.1 Clostridium sp.
ATGTTGTACTACTTATGTGTATACAAAGATTAAAATGATTTATGGAGAGATGTCCGAGCGGCTTAAGGAGCATGCCTGGAAAGCGTGTGTAGGGGCGACTCTACCGAGGGTTCGAATCCCTCTCTTTCCACCAGTTTATATTTCCGTACTAGCCGGGGAGTCAGCGGTGCCCTGTAACCTGCAATCCGCTACAGCAGGGGTGAATTCCTCGCATAGGTTATAAAATGTGTGGTCTGCCCTATATAAGTGGTGTTGAGAACTTGGTCCCACGCAATGGAAATTCATGAACCCCGTGAGATCCGGAAGGAAGCAGCGGTAAGTGAAACCTTCCATGTGCCGTGGAGCAACCTGGTTTGAGCTAACTGTATAGGTAACGCGCATAGTTTATATATCGAAGCGAGGTGTACGGTCTACATAAAAAATATAAGATGCCTATGAAGGCATCTTTTTTATTTATTTGAGAATTATAAATAAAATTTGAATTAATTGTTAAATATAATTAGTCATGTGGAATATGATTTTGTTTTTTATATAAATGTAAACTAATATTTTGATTTAAATGATATAATTATTTAAATAAGAGAATACGAATTGTAATAGTTAAGTTTACAAATCAATAAGGATTTGCGATAAAAACAAACACTATTACTTAAAAGAGGTGAAATTTGTGGCATATAAAGCTTTATATAGAGAATGGAGACCAAAAACTTTTCAAGATGTAGTAGGTCAGGAGCATGTGACTATAACTTTAAAAAATCAAATAAATAGCGATCGAATAGCTCACGCATATCTTTTATGTGGCACAAGAGGAACGGGAAAAACTTCGACAGCCAAGATATTAGCTAAAGCGGTTAATTGTTTGAATTCAGATCATGGAGAGCCTTGCAATGAATGTGAAATGTGTAAGAAGATAAATTCAGGAACGGCAATAGATGTTACTGAAATAGATGCGGCATCACATAATGGCGTAGATAATATCCGTGATATTATTGAAGATGTTCAATATCCACCACAGGAAGCTAGGTATAAAGTATATATTATAGATGAGGTTCATATGTTATCAATAGGGGCAGTTAATGCTTTCTTAAAAACACTAGAGGAACCACCAAGTAATATAATATTTATATTAGCCACAACTGATCCTCAAAAGCTACCAATAACAATACTATCAAGATGCCAGAGATTTGACTTTAAAAGAATAAAAAGTGCGGATATATTTGAAAGACTTCGAAAAATTGTTGAGCAGCAAGGCATTTTTGTGGACGATAATAGTTTAAAATTAATATCAAGAATTTCTGATGGAGCAATGAGAGATGCCCTAAGCGTTCTAGATCAAGCCATATCAATGAATGACGGCACGGTAGAATATGATAATGTTATAGATATGCTAGGACTTGTAACGTCTGAGAGTCTTATAAAACTTTCAGAAAGTGTAATTGATAGAAATATTGAAGGGGCAATAAAGGTCATAAATGAAATAGTTATTAGTGGTAAGGATATATATGTATTTATAAAAGATATGACCACTCATATGAGAAATCTTTTGATGGCTAAAGTAAGTGAAAATGTAGAGGATATTTTAGATATGTCCAGTGAAAATATAGATATCTTAAAGAAGCAAGCAGCTAAAATCAGAGTAGAAGAGATTATGAGAAATATAAAGATACTTCAAGATGCGCAGGAACAAGCTAAATGGAGTAAGCAAAATAGAATTTATTTAGAGCTCGCAGTTATTAAAATGTGCAAAATAGAGTATGACACATCAAAAGAAGTACTATTATCTAGAATAAACAAATTAGAAGAAATAATTAAACAGGGAAAGATAACTGTAGCATGTGAAAGTGTAACTCATAGGGTTTCCGAAAAGGGTAGTACCTTAAAAGGCAAAACAAATAAAAAAACAGAAATAAGACCAGTACAAAAGCATAATGCTAACTCTAATTTAACCGTGGACATTGTAAAAAAATCTTTTAAGGATATTTTAGATATGTTTAAAGCACGAAGACATATGGTTATATATGCGTCTTTAATGACAGGAGAAATTGTGTCATGCGATGGAGGTGTAATAGAACTAGGTTACGAAAAGCAATATGCCTTTAATAAAATTAGACTAGAGAAAGAGGATAATAGAAATATAATAGAAGAAATATTTTCTGAATCACTAAAAGAACCAGTAAAAATAAGATATACTATAGAATCTGATGAGATACAGGCTAGATCACCTGAGGATATACTAAAAGAAACATTTGGAGAAGATCTTGTAGAAGTACTAGATGAATAAAGTCTAGGATGCTACAATAAATGCATTTTTTTTATAAAAAATATTTACTTATTTAATGGAAATTATTATAGGTATTAGTATATAATAATATAGAAAGTTATAATGGATTGGCAATATATTTCCTTTTAGATTATAAACATTTAAATTAAATTTTAGTAGTTGCAAATCTAGAGGAGATAAATATTATAATATTAACTTGAATAACTAATATATAGGAGGTAA
>DAVZGU010000437.1:0-2498 GCA_052274215.1 Clostridium sp.
TATTTTGCTAGCTCTTGCCGAGCACTTTCTTCTGTAAAAGAATAAGTTTTATCGTCAACTTCTGTTGTTCTCTTATTTTTATTGTTCGTTTAACTAGATAACCCAAAAAACGTGTACTGTAAAAACAGTACACGTTTTTTGGGTTATCCTTTTATTCATTCTAATCCCATTCATTAGTCGATTTTGCCATGCTTTAATCTATTAAAAGCGGCACAACAACCAATTCTTAGCGCTTGATTCCCCAAATATCTTCTTTGGCGTGAATCAATTGAGTGATCAATTTACTATAAGGGGCTTCTAATCCTTTATTCCCTGCTTCTTTTGCCACTGTCCCATTCAAAAAATCGATTTCGGTCAGGCGTTTATTCTTCAAATCTTGATGCATAGAAGGATAGTGTGCACCAACTTTTTCTGCCGTCGCTTTCAAGTAGCTAACTGTTTCTTCTACGTCTAAATGGACGCCTTCAGTCTCAGCCAAAAGAGAAAATTCGCTAACGATTTCTTTGATTAAACCTTCCCTCTCAGTAGTTTCAAATAATTCTTTGATATTGCAGTCCAACAATGAACACAGCGCGTTCATCGTTCCGTTGACGCAGGCTTTTCTCCACGTTGTAAAATGGACATCTTGACTGTAGATACCGTTCAACCCACTATCGGCCATCATCTTCACTATTTGAAGAGTGCTTTCTTTTTCGTTAATATCAACATTTTGAACTTCCACAGGACCTTCGCCCATAAAATGAGTTTTCCCAGGGGCATCTATACCACCTGTCCAAACAGTCGTTCCCATAATAATATTTTTCCCCGGAACATATTCAGCAATTGTCTTAGCGTGTCCCAGCCCATTTAATAAACAGATAACTTTGGTATCTTCTGTTAGTAAATGTTTGATTTCTTCTAACATATGACGTAGCCCCATTGATTTAGTGAAAATAAAAACAGCATCAAATTTATCTTTAATTTCAGCAGGTTTTCCTACAGGAATGACAATATTATCTTCTTTTTTATTTACTGTTATTGTCAAACCATTTTTTTTAATCGCTGCAATGTGTTCTTCCCAAAAATCTATCAGAGTAACGTCGTTTCCATTTTTTTGCATCATATAACCAAATCCACAGCCTAAAGCTCCGGAACCTGCAATTGCTATTTTCATTTTGATATTCCTCCATTTGTTTAATAAATTATATTTCAATTAATTTGAAGCTGGTATAAATTTGAAGATATCATATTCATAAATATGCAGTACTTTATTGCAGACAAGGTCAATCAGGTAACCTCCTACAAAAGGTATCACAAAGTAAGCTAAAATAACACTGATCAAGCCTGTTCCCATATTAAAGGCTTGGATAGGTCCAACTAAACCAACGATTCCAAACCCAGCTGTTTTGGGTGTACCTTGAATGGTCAGCACATAGACGCCGATCCCCGAAACAAAGGCATTGATAACAACTGGAATCATAATTTTTGGGTGTTTGATCAAATTAGGAATCATCATTTTCATGGCTCCCAATAAAATTGCTAATGTGGTCCCAGTTTGGTTAATTCGTATAGAACCTATTACCAAAATTGCAGTACATGCCGTTACCCCCACTGCTGCTGCTCCAGCTCCTAATCCAGTAACTCCGATAGCAATTCCTATTGCAACTGTTGAAATTGGTGAAATAATGATGATAGAAAAAGCAACAGAAATTAAAATGGTCATTAGCAACGGTTGTAAAGAAGTAAAGCTGTTGATTAAGTTTCCAACTGAAGAAGTGATGATGCCAACATAAGGAAGCATGATCAAACCTAATGTACCTACTCCTACACTAACGATAATCGGCATTAAAATCAGCGTTAAGGAGCCTAAACGTCCTTGCAGAAGTCGTGTAACAAATACCGCAATAGCAGAGACGAGCATAACATTGATCAAGTCTCCAATACCAACTAACTGTACTCCTGTTTCAGTAACTTTATAAGCACCTGAACCTAAAAAGGCGGCTGCCCCTATAATGACACTTTCCATCCCGCTTAATTTAAACTGCAATGCTACTAGAACTCCAATAATTGCTGGTGTGATAAATTGCATGATAGTAACAACACTTGCTAATAATGCGAATACAGAGCCATATGGTATTAACGACTTGAAGATAGAGCCCAATATTGCATTTGAAATCAACCCTATGACGATTCCTGAAGCTGTTCCTGCTAATACTTTATTTAAATAATCTTTACCTGTATATGCGACTTTATTTTCCATTATTAAACTCAACCTTTCATATTTTAATTGTTAGAGACATGTCTTCTCTATTATTTGTGAATTGATTCACATAACTTTTTTACAAATTAATCTTATCACAAAATTTGCAGTAGTCAAGTAACTTTTTGTAATAATTTGCAGTAGCAAGTAGTTTTTTGTAATAATTTGCAGTAGTAAGTAGTTTTTTTGTAATGATTTGCCAAATCTCTTTTTCTTGTTAATCCTTCCAGTCTTATCATTAGTAGTTGTATTTTTAGCA
>DAVZGU010000438.1:0-2498 GCA_052274215.1 Clostridium sp.
GGAGATGATTTACTTATCACGTATTTTATATTTGTTAATTTTATTTATAATAGTAGTGTGTGAAACCCCTAATTCCTTTGCTGTTTTTCTCAAACTTTTATTTTTTGAGAGTGCTGTTACTATAGCCTGTTTTTCACAAATCTCAACTACTTCTTTAAGCTTTAAAACTTTATTAACATCCAAATCATTTTTATTTTTTTCAATGCTCACCCCTACTATATCTCTAAGGATATTCTGTGAAGATATAAATTCTCCATCACACAAATTCATTGCCCTCTCAATTACGTTTTCTAGTTCTCTTATGTTCCCTGGCCAATTATATTGGAGTAATTTATTTATAAAGGAAAGCTCTGCGCCCTTTATTTCCTTGTTTAATTTTTTATTGAATTTGCAAATGAACAAATTAACTAAAGACGAAATATCCTCCAGTCTATCTCTAAGAGGTGGAATAACTATTGGAATAACATTTAATCTGTAATATAAATCTTCTCTAAATTTCTCTTGTTTAATCATCTCTTCTAAATTCCTATTAGTGGCTGCAATAATTCTTACATTTACACTTTCTTCTTTTGTACTACCAATCTTCCTAATAACACCCTCTTGAAGAACTCTTAAAAGCTTTGCCTGTAAAGCTACAGACAGTTCTCCTATTTCATCTAAAAATAAGGTCCCACCATTTGCTTCTTTAAAAAGGCCTTCTTTTCCGCTATTCATTGCTCCTGTAAAACTTCCCTTTTCATAACCAAACAACTCGCTTTCTATCAAATTTTCTGGAAGTGCTGCACAATTTATAGTTATAAATTGGCTGTTTTTTCTGCTACTTAAGCTCTGAATTGCCTTTGCAAATAACTCTTTTCCGGTACCACTTTCTCCTCTAAAGAGTACAGTAGAATCACTCTTAGCTACAGTTTCAACTAGTTTTTTCACTTTCTTAATCTCATTGCTATCTCCTATAATTTCCTTAAATGCGCCTTCAGTCGTCCCAGCGATAATATTTGCGATTTCTATAGCTTTGCGAATATCCTTAATAGATGCAACTGCCCCTACGGTAATATTATTATCATCTATAATTGGTCTACCTGTAGTTAGGTAATGTACTTCTCCTCTTTTTGTTTTAATATTTACTTCTACGTTATCATACTTTATCCCACTATTTACAAGTTCTAAAGCTGGGACATCTTGACCTATTAGTTCCCTAACATCTGTCCCTATAACCTCTTCTTTTTTACAATGATATACTTTCTCGCAATAATTATTGAAAAGATCTATTTGAAATTTTTTATTTATTACCATTATTCCTTCATCTACTGAATCTAAAATAGCTAAAAGCTTTCTTTCATTTTCTTCATAATTAAGTAAGTTAATTTCATTAATCATGACAACATCTTCTATTGCACAAAGCTGTTTTTTTAATTCTTCCTTCTTGATAGCACCCATATTTTGCATCTTAACACAAATCTTTTTAGGAAACACTTCTACAGAAAGGAGGTTTATTTCCGCCTTATAAATTTTTTCTAATATTATTACAGTTATCCCCAATCTATCTTTAGTTATTATCTCGAATCTAATATTTTTCTCCATATTATTTCCTCCTGACTTCCTTTAAATCACTTATCTCTTTCATGTAAAATTATAACATATAAATAGGTATCCACTAAGACATAACTGAATTATACTTAAAATCAGAAATTAATAGTAAATGGTAAATTACCATTTACTATTTAATCTATCTCCGAAGGTTTTATTTCCTTATGTTTTTAAATTGCACCGCCCAAAATTTCAAAAATTACGCCTACTAAAATTCCTATAGCGTACCCTATTAAGTCACTCCATGAAAATACATATCCTAATACCAATCCACCTAAAGTTGTTTTTCTGATATTATCTATCCAGTTAGCATGATATAATTGGCTCATCTCAATAAGATAGCAAAATGATATTCCTACTAATGCAATTATCTTTGTTTTCATCTCTCTAAAAATAAAACCAAAAGCAATAAAAATCATCAACGCCCACAGAGCATCGCCCAAATATGTATTCAAAAAAGATGGTATGGCATTCGCCATCTTTCTTGAACATAATCCTAAAATAATTACAATTATTATCATGACCGAATACAATAACCTATTACGTTTGTAAGTCATACCTTGCCCTCTCTCTCCATATATTTACCATCCCCAAAAGCTTGAAAGTCAATAAAAAATCCTAGTTATTACTAACCCGGCTTTTTTTAATCCCCCATTATTGTAAGAATACTACCCAATATTATATTAAATTTTTACTATAGCCATCAAAAACATACCAACATAAACATAACTGAATTATACTAAAAAGCATAAATTCAACAGTTGCCAAGTACGTCTCTCCTAACATTACTACTTGAGCAATAAGGCTCATAATGAATATCCCACCCATTACAGCAGATACAACCCATGACCTACTATTTCCTTTTCTAAAACTAAAGATTGCTGCTATAATATTTCCGAGTCCAAATACTA
>DAVZGU010000439.1:0-2497 GCA_052274215.1 Clostridium sp.
TAGAAGATATGATTAGGGTTATGGAAATGCAATTGGCTTTTTCACCTGAAAGCGTAGAAAACGATGGTGAAAGCCAAGAACAAAAAGTTAAGAGGCAAGTTTTAAAGATATTGAAAGATGATATGGAAAATTGTAAAAGAGAAAAATGTTTAAAATTCATTAGTGGTAGTATAGGGACGAGCAACACAAAAATTATAGTGCCATTAGAAACAAAAAATATGGCAGATAATTTAGATTATATTGAAGGTGCTAAAATCACCGTACTTGGTAAAGTGGTAAGAGTTCCAAATAAAGATGAAATTAGTAACTATAGTTTGCTTAGTGGTACATACTTTGATTATTTAAATGAAGAGTATTTTCAAGAGTTTAAAAATAGATTTCTAAAAGACACGAGTTTAATTAGAGATTATGATAAAAGCCAAATAGAAATTAATGAGCCTGTGATTGAAATTATACCTATAGCAATGTATATCTAAAATTAAGCTTACAGTGAAAAATAAAGGGTGATTGCAATGATTAAAGATAATGCAATATTTGGAGATATTATATTTATACCAAATGATGTAAAAAAAATATTGGATACTTTAAAAAACAATGGATATGAAGCTTATATAGTGGGAGGAAGTATACGTGATTCTCAAATTGGGATATTCGCGCCTAAGGACTATGATGTGACTACTAATGCCCTACCAGAAGAGATTATTAAGCTCTTTGAGAAAACGGTGCCTACAGGTATAAAACATGGCACTGTTACTGTTATGATAAATGGCGAGGGATATGAGGTTACAACTTACAGAATAGATGGTGAATACCTGGACAATAGAAGACCTGAGGTTGTTACTTTTGTTTCGAACCTAAAAGAAGACTTAGCAAGACGTGATTTCACTATAAATGCTTTAGCTTTTAACGAAGAAGATGGTCTTATAGATTATTTTGGTGGTATAAAAGATTTAGATGACAAAATAATTAGAGCAGTAGGAGAGCCTAATAAAAGGTTTAAGGAAGATGCGTTAAGAATGCTTAGAGCTATTCGTTTTTCGGCCAGGTTAGATTTTGAAATAGAAGAAAAAACTTTAGAGGCTATAAAAGCAAATTCGTTACTTATATTAAATGTAAGTAATGAAAGAATTAGAGATGAATTATGCAAGATGATGGTATCTAATAATACGACAAAAGCTTTAAGATTACTTGAAGAGACTAAACTATTAGAGGTTATACTACCAGAACTTCAATTAGCTGTAGGGTTTAACCAGCAAAATCCTCATCATGATAAAGATATATTTGAACATACTTTGGCGGTTGTGGAAAAATGTCCACATTCGCTTAATGTGAGAATAGCAGGATTATTACACGACATAGCTAAACCTTATTGTTTTACTATTGACAAAAATGGGATAGGTCATTTTTATGGACATGATAAAAAAGGTGTTATATTATCTGAGCAAATACTAGGGCGTCTTAGATTTGATAATCAAAGTATAAGTGAAATTAGTGTTTTAGTAAAGGAACATATGAATGTGCTGAAGGAGCCAACAGATGCATCTATTAAACGACTTATTAATAGAGTGGGTGTAGGTTTAGTATGTGATCTCTTCGCCTTACAAAGAGCGGATGCACTAGGTTCACGTTTTCCAGAAGTACGATTAGAAGAAATTAATAAGGTAGAAGAAAAAACAATGGCTATTTTAGAATCTAAAGTTCCATTATCTATAAAAGAACTTGCAATAAACGGTGGAGATTTAATGAGTGAATTTTCTATTAAACCAGGAAAAGGAATAGGTGATATGCTTAAATTTCTTTTAGATAAAGTATTAGAAAATCCGCAATTCAATGCCAAAGAGAAACTTTTAGCTATAATTTATGATGAATATATAAAGCGAAAGTACAATTAATTTTAATTGTACTTTTTATGATTTTTACAGGTTATTATGAAAATTTGGTATAAAACATTTACTTAGGCACAAAATAATACATGAGAGAAGGTGTGTGTTTGAAAACTAGTGAAATAATTACTGTACTAAATGAAAATGGTGAGAAAGTCGACTTAGAACTGATTGATGCTATTAAAATGGATGGAAATGAATATGTGATAGTTGGTCCTAAAGATTCGGATGAGGCATATGCTTACAAGTCAGTGCTAGTTAATGGAGAAACAGAATACTTGTCCATAGGACAGGGCCAAGAGTTTAAGAAAGTATTAAAGAAGTTTAGCGAGCATTAATACTGCGGTGCCAGGGGCAACATGTTTAGAAGTATATAGTAATAATAAGTAATTAGGAGGGTTATATATGAAGAGTCGTGAAGAAGCTAAGAAGGAAAATTTACGTGATTATATTAAGAAAGACACAAAAACACAAAATGGACATTCTAAAAATCAAATTATTCAAACCATTGAAGAAAGTGCATATAACGAAAGTGTTTTTGAAACCAAAAAAAATGGATATTAGGTATCTGAAAAAAAACAACTAATAAAAGATGCATTAATAAAAAGAGCAAA
>DAVZGU010000440.1:0-2486 GCA_052274215.1 Clostridium sp.
TTATATTAAGCTTACAGTATCTAGATAGTCTTTTTGTATATTCATCAATTGCACTTTTTAAATACTTCTCTTTTATTTTCCCTACACAAATTATAGTTATGTTCATTTTTAGATCTCCTTTATTTCACTTATATTACGTTTATCATAAATATAATATACGATTGCATGCCGTATTTACAAACTAAATCATTACCTGCGGAGCTGGAATGTCGTTAAAAACAAATAACATGGAGAAACCCCCATGTTATAACTAAAATTCGAATGGCATTCTATATGCTCAAGTCTCTTCTCTTATAAAACACATATGTGATGCTTATGGTTGCTGAAATAATTATAATTGATAACACTACAAAACTCAATTGAAAGCCACCACCATTAATCAAATTCTTAGCTTCATAATATTTGAATGGCGTAAGGTATTTAAGATTTTCAAATTTACCACTTAAGTCTATTGCCATAGATAATATATATGTTATTAAAAGAACTGCTGTAGATATGGATGTTGCAGTCTTTGGATTTTTGCTTACTGCAGCTATAGCCGACCCAATAAACATAAATATAAGCTGCAAAATAAACATTCCACTCATTAAGATTAGTATCTCTTTAGTTACCGCTTCCCCTTTGCTATATTTTCCTACTACAATAATCGAAGAAACCAAAGTGATAATATTAAATGTTAAAATATTCACAAAGGCTGCCAATAGTTTTGATGTTATAATTTTATTTCTTGAAATAGGTTTTGAAAGTAGAAATTCTGCTGTTTTATCCCGTTCTTCCTTTGAAATTATATCGGCTCCAAGCATAGCAGCATGAATAGTTGCCATAAGCGCTAAATATAAAAAAAGCATTCCATAATAACCGCTGGCCTTTGATAAATCGAAACCACCTATACCAAAGACTGTTTGCATAGATTTTGGCATTTGAGCAAATAAATCATTCATTGATTGACCTGTTGATGATAATGCAACATATTTGCCCATACCAGCAACAACCATAAATAAAATACCAAAAGCCCATATAATAAGCCCTTTTCTATGGGCCCTCATCTCTACAATAAATACATTCATAAACTAACCTCCTCCTAATTCCTATTATCCGCTAAACAGCATGAACATCCTTTTTAGAATACACAAAATAACTGGCAGTAATTGCTAAAGCAATAAACGCTATCTCAATTATGATAAATGAAACCTCATAACCAGAATTTGTCATGATGTAATTTGTGTCAAAATACTTAAATGGAGTAATATATCTCATGGCATCATCTCCCGTTGTAGCTGCAAACATGCCAATTATGAAAAATGTAAATACAGTGCCAAGGGAAATAGGTAGCACTGATTTAACCTTTGGCAGCACAACAGAAATTATAATCCCCAAAGCAAGAAACATAAGCTGAACGAAAAACAATGTAATAGAAATCATAAAAAACAGCTTATAACTATAGTCTTTTGTTGAAACAAAGGACACCATAATGCTTGAAACTATTAAGTAGGCTACATTGGTAATTACAAGACAAGTTAATGCAGCCATTAGCTTTGATGTCATAATTTTCATGCGACTAACAGGTTTAGTTAAAAGGAAATCTGCTGTTTTTTCCCGTGATTCCTTTGATACAATTGAGGTCCCTAGATTCATAGCTTGAATTGCACCACAAAGTGTTGTATATAAAAACATATAGGAGTAAAATCCTAAAACAGAAGACATACTATCTAAAGAGAGCCCCATTGCTTTTCTTACTGGCTCTGGGAATCCTTTCATTATTTCATTAAACGCCTCGGTCTCCTTTGAAAAAGCAGGAAATATTGACAAGAAAAGAACAACAAGTGTTATTAAAGAACAGGTCCATATAATAGTGGATTTTCTATAAGCCTTTAATTCATGAAGAAACATATTCATAGCCTTTAGTCCTCCTTTTCATAGTAATGCATAAAGATCTCTTCAAGGTCCGGCTCTTCAATCCAAATGTTGGCTATTTCCATTTCCGAAATCCTTTTTATAATAAAATTGATATTCCCACTATATAAAAAGCTTATTATGTTACCCTTTATATCTAAATTGGTGACCCCGCTGATTTTAAAGTAATTATCATCTATTTTCGATTTTACCTCAATTTTAAATTTTTTATGGTTATTTTCTTGTAATGTACTAATCTTATCAACCTTTATTATTTTCCCCTCTTTAATAATTGCAACACGATTGCATAGCCTCTGGACCTCACTTAAAATATGAGAAGAGAGTAAAATTGTTGCACCATTTTTGTTCTCTTCCTCAAGGAGTTCAAAGAATTTTTGTTGCATAAGTGGGTCAAGTCCACTAGTGGGTTCATCAAGTATGATAAGTTTAGGTGAGTGTAGCAGTCCTTGAACAATACCAACTTTCTTTTTATTCCCAAAGGATAAATCATCAATTTTCTTATTAAGATCAAGATCCATTATCTCAGCTAGTTCTGTAATTCTTTTGCTACAATCTTTCTTGTAAAAACTAGC
>DAVZGU010000441.1:0-2477 GCA_052274215.1 Clostridium sp.
GTTTTGTAGCAAAAGAGCCCAATATTGAGCTTATTCAGCTAAATTCTTTTGGGTGTGGACTTGATGCAGTTACAACGGACCAGGTTGGAGAAATTTTAGAAAATAACGGCAAGATATATACAAGTTTAAAAATTGATGAAGGAAATAACTTGGGAGCTGCTAGAATTAGAATTAGATCCTTAAAAGCCGCCCTCGATGAAAGGGACAAGAACGGAATTTTTCCTAAAAAAACTGAGGAAATCAACAGTAGAATTATTTTCACTAAGGAAATGAGAAAAAATCATACGATTTTATGTCCGCAAATGTCTCCGGTGCATTTTCAATTTGTACAGGAAGCTTTTAATTCATCAGGATACAATTTAGAAATTTTACCTTCGGTAGATACTAAAGCTGTAGATGAAGGCTTAAAATATGTAAATAATGACGCTTGTTATCCCACAATAATTGTAGTAGGGCAAATAATTGCTGCTTTAAAATCAGGTAAATATGAGATAGATAATACTTCTGTTATAATTTCTCAAACTTGTGGAGGATGTAGAGCCACAAATTACATCGGATTCCTCAGGAAAGCCTTGAAGGAAGCAGGATTTCCTAAAGTTCCAGTGGTATCCTTAAATGCTGCTGGTCTTGAGAAAAATCCGGGTTTTAAATTCACATATCCAATGATTAAAAAATCGATAATGGCTTTAGTGTACGGAGATTTGCTTATGAGGGTACTCTACAAGGTTAGACCTTATGAGATGATACTAGGCTCAGCTAATTTACTTTATGAAAAATGGGTAAAAATATGCAAAGAGGCTGTGACAAAAGGTAATAGTCGCGAGTTTAATAATAATATATCTTCTATAGTAGCTGATTTTGACAACTTAGAAATCAAAAATATTTCTAAACCTCAGATAGGTCTAGTAGGAGAGATTTTAGTTAAGTTCCATCCTATAGCTAACAATAACATTATAGATGTTATTGAAAATGAAGGTGGGGAGGCAGTTATGCCGGATTTAACGGACTTTTTCCTATACTGTGCTTATGATGCTGACTTTAAATATAAGTATTTGGGTAAAGGTAGGACTGATAAAGTATTAAGTAATATGGCGATTAGATATATAGAAGGTTTCAGAAAACGTATGAAATTAGTTTTAGAAAGCAGTAAAAGATTTCATGCACCTAAAACTATACAAGAATTAGCAGAAGGAGCATCACCTATTTTATCATTAGGTAATCAAGCAGGTGAAGGATGGTTTCTCACTGCTGAAATGGTTGAGCTTATCGAAAGTGGAACAAGAAACATAGTGTGTATGCAACCTTTTGCTTGTCTTCCAAATCATGTAACAGGTAAAGGAATGATTAAAGAATTAAAGAGAAGGTATCCGGGCGCTAATATAACCGCTATAGATTATGACCCGGGTGCAAGTGAAGTAAATCAAATTAATAGAATAAAGCTTATGATGTCCATTGCTTTTAAAAACCTTAAGAGCGAGGAAGAAGTTAAAATTGCGCATCAAGAAGTAGCTAGTGATAAAAAAACAGATTAAAAAAGTATGAAATTTCTCCTGCGTGGCACTAAATAAGAGTTTGAAACGTGAAATTCCATTAAGAAATTCTAATATTTTGCCAATAAAAAATTCTCTAGCACTCACATTCGGCTTACAGCCGGTTCGCTAGCCTTCCTTCAAGGAAGGCTCACGAGAATTTTATATTGGCAAAAGAAGAATTTTAAATGGAATTTCAATGTTTCTGCTCTTCTTTTTTTATTCCACTTATATAAAATCAAAGTTATGACATTTCCTAATGCTAGCCCACCTATAATCATACATAACATGATAAACACCCAACCAAAGATTTGTAATTTTTTATTTTTCATAGTTATTCCCCCTTTGATTTTTCTAAATAAAACAATTCCTCAATTGGCACATCAAAATACTGTATTAATTTTAGTGCTAACTCTAAACTGGGATTATATTTACACTAGATATATCTCTATATCTCTATATCTCTATATCTCTATATCTCTATATCTTAAAAAAATGGTATAATTAGCATTATAAATATAAAATTAGGAGATTTACTATGAATAAAATTTTAATAATAGAAGATGATTTAAAACTTAAAAAGTATATGCAGGAATATTTAAATGCTTATGATTATGACACCATTCTCTTAAATGACTTCGAAAATGTATTAGAGGATGTACAGCGTATAGAGCCTAATCTTATAATATTAGATATTAATCTTCCAACCTTTGATGGCTTTTACTTTTTAAAAATAATTAGAAATAAATCCAAGGTTCCAGTAATTATTGTTTCAGCTAGAAGCGAAGAGGGGGAACAAATTAGAGGGATGGAGCTAGGTGCAGATGATTATGTAACAAAGCCTTTTAGTATGGGCATATTACTCGCAAAGGTAAATGCTGTGCTACGAAGAACAAATAATGTGGTTGCTACTGAAGAGTTTAATATTGGAGGATTAACTTTGAATAG
>DAVZGU010000442.1:0-2472 GCA_052274215.1 Clostridium sp.
TGGGACGATGCCTATCAGTTGGAAAAAGCTGTAATGAGATGAATGCGGGTCCAGAAAATAAGAATGATCCAGACAGAGATAGATTTGTACTTTCAAAGGGACATGCCGCACCAGCATTATATAGCGTGCTTGCTAGAAAGGGATACTTTGATAAAAGTGAATTAATGGGACTAAGAAAGCTCGGATCAATGCTTCAAGGACATCCTAATATGAATACTGTTCCAGGAGTAGATATGTCTACAGGTTCTTTAGGACAAGGAATTTCTGCTGCAGTAGGAATGGCACTCGCTGGCAAACTTGATAGAAAAGGATACAGAGTGTATTCACTACTTGGAGATGGGGAACTTGCAGAAGGTCAAGTATGGGAAGCAACTATGTCAGCTGCACACTACAAGCTTGATAATCTAACCGCTTTTGTAGATCATAATGGACTACAAATAGATGGTAAGGTTTCAGACGTTATGGGTTCTGATCCAGTAGATGCTAAATTTGCAGCTTTTGGATGGAACGTTATTTCTATCGATGGACATGATTTCGATGCAATTAAAAATGCTATAGAAGAAGCTAAAAAAACAAAAGGAAAACCAACAGTTATAATTTGCGAAACTATAAAGGGTAAAGGTGTATCCTTCATGGAAAATGAAGCTAGTTGGCATGGCAGTGCTCCAAGTAAAGAACAATGCCAAGAAGCAATAATTGAAATTGGAGGTACTGTATAATGGGTAAAGTTGCAACAAGAGAAGCTTATGGTAAAACCTTAGCCAAATTAGGATTAGAGAATGAAAATATAGTTGTTTTAGATGCGGATTTATCTAAATCCACTAAAACTGCAGATTTTAAAAAAGTGGCTCCAGAAAGATTTATTAATATGGGTATTGCTGAAGGAAATATGATGTCCGTAGCTGCAGGGCTTTCTACTTGTGGAAAAATTCCTTTTGCAAGTACTTTTGCTATATTTGCAGCAGGAAGAGCTTTTGAACAAATAAGAAACTCTATTTGTTATCCAAAATTAAATGTTAAAATTTGTGCAACACACGCAGGAATCACAGTAGGAGAAGATGGAGCATCTCATCAAGCAATAGAAGATATAGCTTTAATGAGAAGCATACCAAATATGGTAGTTATAAGCCCTAGTGATGATATTGAAACGGAAGCCGCTATAAAAGCTATTATAAAGTACCACGGACCTTGCTATGTAAGGCTTGGAAGATCAGGTGTTTACACAATAAATAATAATCCTGAGTACAAATTCGAATTGGGAAAAGCTGTAACGCTTAGAAAAGGGCATGATGCAACTATAATAGCTACAGGTATTATGGTAGATGCTGCTTTGGAAGCTTATAACATATTGGCTGAGGAAGGAATAAAGGTTAGAGTGCTTAATATACACACTATTAAACCTATTGATGAAGAGGCAATTATTGTTGCAGCTCGCGAAACTGGACTAATTGTTACCGCTGAAGAACATAGCATTATAGGCGGACTTGGATCGGCAGTAGCTGAGGTTGTTACGTCTAATCATCCAGTACCAGTTATGAGAGTTGGAATTAAAGATACATTTGGTGAGAGTGGTAAGCCAGAAGAACTTTTAAAAGCATATGGATTAACTGCAGATGAAATAGTTAAAGCTCTTAAAAAAGGTCTTTCCTTAAAATAATTTTAGAGACTTTTATGCACGTATGTATGAAAGTCTCTAAATAGTTTATACGATAATATAGGTTAAATTATCATAAATTTTGTTTTTTAGGAAGTCATAAAAAGAGATTTATTTAGAAGTCTTATAGTAAATTAGTTTATTTTTAGTAATATTCACGGAAATTTTATATTATAAATTATTACAGGCTTAATCATTATGTTATAATGTTATTAATGATTTTACTGAAATAAATTACATAAGTACGGTAAGGAGAGTTTAATATGATACAATTTAAAAAAGTAACTAAGGTTTATGATAATAATGTAATAGCTTTGTCGAATATTGACATAAATATTGAAAAAGGGGAATTTATATTCATTGTAGGTCCTAGTGGAGCAGGTAAATCTACTTTTGTTAAGATACTTTTAAAAGAGATAGAACCAACTACAGGGAGCATTATTATAAATGATGTGGATATAACAAAATTACCTAGGAAAAAGGTACCTTATCATAGAAGAAAAATTGGAGTGGTTTTCCAAGATTTTAGATTAATTGAGTCTTTAAATGTTTATGAAAATGTGGCATTTGCACTAAGGGCTACAGAATGTTCTGCAAAAGAGATTAAGAAAAAAGTACCTGCGGTATTAGATTTAGTTGGGTTATCAAAAAAACATATGGCTTTTCCTCATGAAATTTCAGGTGGAGAGAAACAAAGAGTTTCTCTTGCAAGAGCTATAGTAAATAATCCTACTTTGCTAATAGCAGATGAACCAACGGGAAACTTAGATCCTGAAACTGCATTAGGTATTATGGATATTTTAAATGATATTAACAAG
>DAVZGU010000443.1:0-2471 GCA_052274215.1 Clostridium sp.
TTAAGGAGATGATTGTATGGAAGATAATATAAAGCTGTATAGTGAAATGGAAAGATATGAAATTATTAATATCAATGATGGTGACAAATATAGCAATTTAGGTAATAATGATGTAGTTATTGATGAGAATGGGCTTTTAAAATTTTTAATTATAAATGAGGGAAGCTCTAAATTTAGCCTTTTTAAAAATAATGATATCATTGAAGTGCCTTGGGAATATGTTAAAAAAATTGGTTCCAGAACTATAATAATTGATGTTGATAATGAATTTTTAAAAAAATCTCATATATAATTTTGGAGGACAGAAATGAAGATATTAGTGCAAAAGTTTGGAGGTACCTCTGTTTCAACAGAGGAAAAACGAAAGCTTGTAGTGAAGAAAGTTTTAAATGCAAAGGTTCAAGGATATTTTCCTGTGGTAGTAGTATCTGCAATGGGAAGAAAAGGTGAGCCTTACGCTACAGACACATTGCTATCTTTGGTAGATGATAATTTCAAAGTAGCAAATCCATTAGCCATAGATTTGCTAATGAGTTGTGGTGAAACTATAAGCACTGTAATAATGTGTAGTGAATTAAATAATAGTGGAATTGATGCTGTGCCTTTAACTGGTGGACAAGCAGGTATAATCACAGATTCTAATTATAACAATGCAGCAATACTCAATGTGGACACAAAAAAGATATTGGATCTTTTACAAAAAGGGAAAACCCCTGTAGTAGCAGGATTTCAAGGTAAGGATGAAAAGGGCTATGTTACGACTATTGGGAGAGGTGGAAGTGATGTTACTGCTGCAATACTAGGAGCAGCACTTAAGGCTTCCCAGACTCAAATATACACTGATGTAGATGGTATTATGACAGCGGATCCAAGAATAGTTTCTGAAGCAACTTTAATAAAAAAAATAAGTTATGATGAAGTCTTTCAATTTGCGGATCAAGGAGCAAATGTTATACACCCAAGGGCAGTTGAAATATCTAGAAAGTATAATATACCATTAGTAATAAAAAATACTATGAATGATTGTGATGGAACAGTAATTAGTAATCTGGGAAATGAAGGTTATGAAAATATAATTACAGGTATTACGCATATGAATAATAGAATTCAAATAAAAATATGTGAAAATTCAGGTTCTAGCTATGATGATATATTTGATATTTTAGCTGAGAATCTTATAAGTATAGATCTTATAAATGTTTTTCCTAAGGAAAAAATATTTACTATTGATGAAAAAGACTTTACTAAATTTGCTGATTTAATAAAAGACCTTAATATGACCTATTCTTTTGTGAAGGATTGTAGTAAACTTTCAATTATAGGTTCAAAAATGAGAGGTATTCCTGGCGTAATGGCGAGAATACTTAAGGCATTAACTAGAGAAAATGTTGAAGTATTGCAAACAGCAGATTCTAATATGACGATATGGTGTCTTGTAGAAACAGGATATGTTGAAAAAGCAATTAATGCACTACACAGGGAATTTAATTTAGGATAAAAAATGTATATAGTTTCTCTTAATGCACAAAATAAAATGGATTAGGAGGAATGAAAATGTTGAAAACTGAAAAAAACGTAAATGAACAGGTTGAAAATATTAAAGAACTGGGAACAACTAATATCCCAACTCAAGACGATAAAATTCAAGTTTTGTCTATTATAGGTCAAATAGAAGGGCATATGATGTTGTCTCCTCAAACAAAAGCTACTAAGTATGAACATGTTATTCCAGAATTAATTGCTATGGAGAGGGATGAAAAAGTAAAAGGTATTCTTATAGTTCTAAATACTGTAGGAGGAGACGTGGAAGCGGGGCTTGCGATAGCCGAGATGATTAGAAGCGTTAGCAAACCAACTGTATCGCTTGTAGTAGGCGGTGGCCATTCAATAGGTATACCACTTGCAACAGCTGCTAAGTACTCATTCATTTCCCCGTCTGCAACTATGATAATTCATCCTATAAGAATGAATGGTCTAATAATAGGGGTACCTCAAACTTTTGAATATTTCAATAAAATGCAAGAAAGAATAACAGAATTTATTATTAGAACCTCTAAGATTGATAAGGAGACGGTAAATAGATTAATGCTTCAAACTGATGAGCTTTTAAATGATATGGGTACTATACTTATAGGAAAACAAGCAGTTGATAATGGGTTAATAGATGAGGTTGGTGGCATTAGTGAGGCATTATCAAAACTAAACGAAATGATAGATTAAAAGTAAATTAGATATAAATAGGTCAAAATGGCCTATTTATGTCTATTTTTAATGAGTTATTACTATGACAAATGTAATCTAATAAATTTTTTTATATAACCAGTTTAAAATTGATTTATAAATCTATTGAAAGTTAGAGGAGATTTCTAAATTTTGTAGAAATAATAAGGATGGAGGTGTGCTTAAAAGTTATAAGACACCTAAAGGTCATAGAAGATATTCTTTAGATGAAATTGAGTCATTAGCATTGG
>DAVZGU010000444.1:0-2454 GCA_052274215.1 Clostridium sp.
ATGCAAACCACATCATTAAAAAGTCATATAACGGAAGTACAATTTCTATTGATGATACTTTAAATAAGGATGATTTCTTACAGTTTGTAAAGGTTTCTAAACTTGAATTGTGGAAACAGGTTAGTACTAAAAAGGAAATGTTAGTTAAAACTTATGAACTAAGGGAATACTAAAAACATAAAGTTATATTTTAGGTTTGAGGGGGATGACAATGATTTACTATTTGGTTGGCTTATTTGATAAAGTTTCTTATAAATATATAGAATCTATGCAAAAGGCAATCTGTGAAAAGTATAACATATACAAGTCTGATGCTAATTTACCTATGCTTCATGTAACTCTAGAAGTAATAACTAATCCCAATCTTTACGATTTGGATACTGCTTTAAAAAACATTCTTAAGAATTATACTAAATTTGAAGTTGAATTGAATGGTGTAATATGTTTTGACTCTCCCTATAAGTCTGTAAATTTAAATATTGGTAATGAAGGTACTATATATCAATTATCTAAAAATATAAATTCAATTTTAAATTTGCATGGCTTTAAGGTTAGAGATGATATTGAAACTTGGAATTTGCATATCTCACTAGCTAACACAACTTTCGCTGATAGAGAATGGTCTAATAGTGAATATTTAGCAGCTTGTGCTTTAGCCAAGGATGAAAATTTCTCAAGAACTATCACAGTGGATACTGTCGAACTTTGGAAACCTATAAATAATAATAATGAAATGGTGACTAAGAAATATATTCTATAAAATATAGCATTTGATTTTCTTGCACCTTAATATCGATTAAAATGAATATACATAATTCAGTAAAAAGGCGGTTTCAAATATGGATTTACAAAAATTATTCCAGATGCAAAATACTTTAGACCATAGAATTCAAGTACAACATAGCCTTGAAGGAGTACCCTTATTACAAAAAAAAATACTTTCCCTTCAAGTGGAACTAGGCGAACTCGCAAATGAAACTCGTTGTTTTAAATTTTGGAGTACAAAAAAACCTTCAAGTAACGATATAATTCTTGAAGAATATGTTGATTGTATACACTTTATTTTAAGCCTCGGACTAGAAAAAAACTTTCAAGATATTACTTTGAATACTAAACGTATTACCTCTGAATTATCTCAGCAGTTTTTAACCGTATATACAAATATTGCAGATTTTATAATTTGTTCTTCTCTAGATAACTATTTAAATATCTTTCAGAACTTTTTGAGTTTAGGTCAAAATCTAGGATTTTCAGAAGAAGATATCGAAAATGCATATTTCTATAAAAATAAAATTAATCATGAAAGACAGGACAATGGATACTAATTCATATTCAAATATAGTAAAAATCTTTCTTCTGAAAGGTTTTTACTATATTTTTTAATATTACAACACATTCTGGGTAAACTACCTTAGAGGAGTGTGATTGTAATTGGGATTAATATTTTCTATAGTTGCAGGCATATGTATGAGTCTTCAAGGTGTTTTTAATACAAGGGTAAGTGAAAAAGTTGGACTTTGGGAAACTAACGTTTTCGTTCAAGGAACTGGGTTCATCGTGACCTTAATAATACTCCTTATAGTTGGCAATGGTAATATCAAAGCTATAAAAGAAGTAAATAAATTATATTTACTAGGAGGATTTTTAGGCGCTATAATTATATTTTCTGTTATGCAGGGAATATCAATAATGGGACCGACATGCTCCATTGCAATTATATTAGTTGCTCAACTACTAGCCGCCGGTGTAATTGATAGATTTGGAATGTTCGGAGCTCAGCAAATTAAATTTGCCTTATCTAAGTTTATAGGTATCGGCATAATGATTGTAGGTATAATAATTTTTAAATGGAAATGTTAATAAGCTCTTTTTTATTAACATTTTTAAAAAGTTTGCATATACTATAATAACGTAACAATACATTTAGGAGGCATACATGTTTTCCTTCAAAAACAAGTTAGACCCTAATTTAAGGTGCGCTTTACTTAGTAGCCTATATGAAAACTATAGGGTAATAATACATTGCAAATCCCTTGAGACTAAAACCGTTAATAAAATTAAATCTTTAAAATGTGATATTCTACGCCATATCCCCTCAATAAATTGTATTTGTGCTATTTTAACTTCCAGTGCTATATACAGATTACTAGAATATCCCCAAGTAGCATATATAACTTTTGATTCTTATGCACATTTATGTGGTAATAGTATACTCGCGTCTAATGGTGTATCCTTTCAAAATGACTATAGCCTTACTGGAAAGGGCATTGGCGTTGGAATAATTGATAGCGGTGTGTATCCCCATCCTGACTTACTAAATCCTAGCAATAAAATTAAAAAGTTTTTAGATGTTGTTAATAATTTAAACTATCCTTATGACGATAATGGTCACGGAACCTTTATGAGCGGATTAATTTGTGGTAGCGGCTATGGATCTAAGGGTATGTATAAAGG
>DAVZGU010000445.1:0-2441 GCA_052274215.1 Clostridium sp.
ATAAGGTCATAATAGGAGGCATCAACATTTAAATCTCTAAAGTGTGCTTCAATTGTATCTACAGCCGCGGGTGCCATGGCTGCTCCCATATTAAACGGATCTGAAATCCCCATATCTATTACTCTTCCTATCGTAGCAGAAGTGATTTTGGGTCCATCTCCTTCCCCTCCAATTACCGCAGCCCCAGCCCCCGTTACTGTCCATTGAGCCGTAGGTGGTTTTTGCCCACCATACTCTGTAGGATATCTATATTGTTTTTCTGCAGCCGCATTATGGCTACTTGCAGAGGCTATAACATATTTGGCTGACTTACTTTCTATCAATTGAGCAGCCATGGCTAACCCTTCCATGGAACTAGAGCAAGCGCCAAAGATTCCTAAAAAAGGTATACCTAATGTTCGTGCAGTAAAACTACTGGAAGTAATCTGATTCATCAAGTCTCCACTTATAAAAAAATTTATATCTTCTTTTTTTATACTTGATTTCTTTATCGCTCTTTCACAAGCATGTTCAAGAAGAACTCTTTCCGCCTTTTCATAACTATCCTGTCCAATCCATAAATCTTCATGAATTATATCAAAGTCATCAGCTAAGGCACCATTACCTTCAAAAGGACCACCAACTGCTGCAGAACCTAATATTGTAGGCTTAGAATTGAAAATCCATGATTGATGTCCTTTAAGCATCTACATCACCCCCAACCATTTTATTGTGATTTTTATCGTAGCAACCACAAAAGCAGAAAAAACTCCATAAACAATGATTGCTCCAGCAAGCCTAAACATATTTCCAGCTACCCCAAGTACATATCCTTCACTTCTATGCTCAATTGCAGCAGAAGCTATAGAATTAGCAAAACCTGTAACTGGAACAGCAGATCCAGCTCCAGCCCATTGACCAAGGTGGTCGTAAATTCCAAGTCCAGTAAGTAAAGCTGAAACAAATATTAAAACTACTGAAGTCGGACTAACTGCTGTTTTTTCATTAAAATTAAAGTAGGTGATAAAGAACACCTGTAAGCATTGACCAATGGTGCATATGATACCACCTACAAAAAATGCTTTAATACAATTTTTTAAAATAGGTCTTTTAGGTTCTATGCTTTTCACCAATTCACCATATTGCAGTTGAGTTGGCGTTAGTTTTTTCTTTTTCATATTAGACATTATTTCACCTTCTAACGTAATAAATATGGTTCTATTTTTTTCATTACTTTTTCTAAATTTTCAGCATTTTTTAAGTACATATATTTTGCTTCTTCAGTTTCTGTTTCTAAAGCAAAGGACATAAGGTCTGCCTGACTTTTTTGAATACTGGCATATAGCATTTCTTTAATCTGTGATTTTGGGACTTGAATCAAATCATCAAAAAGATCCAGATATAAATCTCCAGAAGAATCTACTTGACCGATAAAAACATTCTCAAGTGCTACTCCTTTGTTTTCTAACTCAGTTCTAAGCCACCCTTTACTCAATCCACTATTAGTAAGACCTTCATTTAACATATTTCCATCTAAAATAACTGTCTGTGATTCAGTTTTAGATGCAACTTTTATTCCTAAATCATATGAGGTAACAGGCTTTTTATCAGCTTTTAAACTAACATTGATATCTCCTGTTGTTTCCATAACAGCAAATTCAACATCGGCTAAATTAAATGCTTTTTTTGAACGTAGTTCTTGTAGAAACTCTTGCCCAGTCATTCTTTCTTTAGCTAGATTATCTTCCATAACTTTACCGTTTTTAATTAATACTCTTTCCTTACCATTTATTATGTTGTAAATCCATTTACTTTTCATGGAGGAATAATCTAAAATAATAGGCATCAGTACCCAAACAGCTAGTGCAGTTAATCCAAAGTAAATATTAGTAATTATGCCCAATGAAATTAAAGTAATTATAAGAGCAATAATTACATAAGAAATAAACTCAAAAGGTGTAACCTTAAATAAGTTTCTTTTTTTCATAAATCTTGTTAACCCCAATGTTAAAAAATATAAAATTATCGTGTTGAATAATATTGATAACCAACTACTCATCATTTCACCTCACTTAGTCACCTTTGTATTGTGGCTCCTCAAACTCTATAGAGCCTACTCTTTTTTCCAAATCTATTTTAATTTTACCTATTTCTTCAAATGCCTCAGTATAAATAGCCCTAGCTTCCTTATTTCGTTCTTGCAATGAATATAATCTTAACGTAGCTTCAGAACCCTTTAGAGTTGCTAATGTTTGCTTTACCTTAGATCCAACAGTCATATGAACCTCCTTTATGCTTATCAATTGTTTTTCTAACGTAGTATAACTAATATACTTGCACTGCTCTTTGAACGCTCTTTTAATATTCATATATCTTCTCCTATCTTCAATATTTTACTCATTAAATACTCGCTTATATTTAAACAGTTATATATTATTTCATCATTTTTTTAAAAATATATA
>DAVZGU010000446.1:0-2438 GCA_052274215.1 Clostridium sp.
ACCGAGCATTTGCGCGACGCCACGAAAATGGTCGAGCAGCCCGCCCATAATCATACAATTTAATAAAATTCCTTTTATTGTCGTAATTTCTTTATAAAACTATATATAATATACTCCCAAAAACGTGTGATATATTTATAAGCCCATAAAATATTAAGCATCCATTAATGATAATATTTGACTGGTATAGCTGTTTTTCTGTAGCATCTTTCATTCTTTGGTATACCCAAATCAATAGTACAAATGGGACCACTACCTTAATTAATATGCTTAGTAATTGCCTATTGTTTACAAGTGGTGCCATGACTGCATTTACTTCTAAGAACATACCTGTGTTGATTAGAAAAATTGTAAATATAATATCTGTTACATTTAATATGTACATCGCAATTAACTTCTTCCTTATTAGTCCCAAATCACTGGTTTTTAGTAGATAAATTATAAAAGACATGCCATCACCTCATTTGAAGTATTGACATGTCTCGTTTTAGTTATACTTTCTTTTCAAAATATCTTAACACAAAATAAGCACTTAATATGATTACTAAATTACAAACTATAATATAACATAAAACCTTGATGTCAGTGATTGCAGTCATATATAACATAACAATTTGTAGAAATGAACCTAAACCTATACTCAATATTCCAAGCAAAATATACGTCCTATTTTTTATTGCTATATTTTTAGCATCACCTAATTCACCAATTGTACCAGCGCTTTGACTTATAATCAGATTATTATATACCGAAATTATTGTTCCTACAACAGTTAAAACTATAGCATACGTAATTATATAATTATTAATCAGTTTACTCACCTCTTTTTAAATCTAATAAATCTTATATTTTAAAGTCATGATATTTTCATATTGTTCAACAAACTTCCTATATACTTATTCTATATTTATTCTAAATTCCTTTTTTTATAAAATGAAATACTTGGCTTTTACACCACGGCCAACTTTATTCCCATAAATCTTCAGTTAATTTTTCAATTTCTCTGCGCCTTTTTTCAGTTTCCGATATATCAATAGTAATAACATCATTAATGATATTAAGTACATCTCCATCTTTAGCACCAGAAGGTATTTTATCTTTAGATATATCCATCATGGTTCTATCTTCTTTTTCACACACTGCATAAGATCCTTCAAATCTATCAATAATTACTTCCATAAATTCCTCCTATTGTGGTGGACTACATTTAGAACATGGGCTATGACCATTTTTAGCTTCTTCTAAAGTAACTTGTCTAGCATTGGCTGGGTTCATCCTACCACAATTATTTATCGAGTGATATTTGCTTCCTGATTCTGATAGCCAAACCATTTCACCACTATTGGTTTGTTCTGGAGCTGTTTCTTTAACTGGTTCTTTTACCGCTTCCTTTACTGGTTCCTTTACTGCTTCTTTAACCGGCACAGGTACAACTACTTTTTTATTACTTACACTTTCACTATTATTAGCTACTGCAGCTGTCGCCGTTTTAGCAGCTACCTTTTCTTTAGATCCATTATAGCTACCTGGTTTTACATTGAAACTAACATCTTTACCATTTGATGTAGCAATTATAGTACCATTTTCATCTGTTCTATATACTGCTATATTTTTATTTTTTAATTTATCCATTGTTGATTGTACAGGATGGCCATAATCATTTCCTTTTCCAACACTGACAACTGCATACTTTGGACTAACCTTATCTAAAAATCCTTGTGCAGTAGAAGATTTACTTCCATGATGCCCAACTTTCAATACATCTGCTTTAAGATCATAATTCTTTGATAACATTTCCTTTTCAGATATATCTTCTGCATCCCCAGTAAATAAGAATGAATTACCTCCGAACGATACTTTAATAACTATTGAGTCATTGTTAGGGTCTTCATATCCGCTTCCATTAGGAGCTAGTATGGTGCATATCGCTTCCCCTAATTTAAAACTTTCTCCTGGAGTTGGCACTGAAGCTTTTAATCCTTTGGCTGTAATGGCTTTTACTACATCTGTAAAAGTTTTAGTTGTTGCAGTTCTTTTAGGCATATAAATTTTACCTATTTTAAAACTATTTATTACATAATCAAGTCCGCCTATATGGTCTTCATGCGGATGCGTTCCAACTAGAAAATCTAATTTAGTAATTCCTTGATCCGTTATGTATTTTTTAACTAGCTCACTATCACCATTGTTACCTGCATCTATTAACATAGAGTTTGAACCCTGTTGCAATAAAATGCTATCTGCTTGACCTACATCTATGTAGTGTACTTTTAGTTCTCCTTTAACTTCTGTTTTTGAAATATTTACTGCTGCAGTTTCAATATTAGTATTTTCTTTTTTAACCTCTTTCTTAACTTCAGTATTTTCTTTTTTTGTATCTTTGCTTTCAGTTTGAGTTGCAACTGTTTTATTTACTTTGGCTGTTCCATTTGATGACA
>DAVZGU010000447.1:0-2423 GCA_052274215.1 Clostridium sp.
GTTCTTAGAGGCAAGAAAATAATAAGTGTAATTTTATTAAATAGGGTATTTTATAGGTTCTTCTTCATATACGTCTATTGCGGCTCCTGCCAGTTTACCATTTTTCAAATTTTTAATTAAAGAAGCTTCATCCACAATACTCCCTCTAGCTACATTTATGAAAAAAGCTCCATTTTTCATTGCAATAAATCTATCTTCATTAATTAAATGATGGGTAGCTTTGGTATATGGCACTGTACACACAATCACATCACATAACTTAAGCATTTGCTCTAATTCACTCATAGCATAGCATTCATCAAAATATTCAACATCTCTACCATCTGTATTTACTCCTAATAAGTTCACCCCAAACCCTTGAAGTCGTTTAGCTGCCTCCGCAGCTATTGTGCCTGTCCCTATAAATCCTATAATTTTACCATACATCTCCTGAATATTTGTATCTATTTTCCATTTTTTATTAGCTTGATTTTCATATAGCCCCTTACTATTCTTAAAGAGCTCTAGAGTTTTTAATACAATCCATTCCCCCATTGGTATACTATATCCACCTTTATTATTCGTAATTATAATAGAAGTGTTTTTAACATACTCTATTGGCAATTGGTCAATACCTATGCTAGATAATTGAATCCATTTTAGATTTTTCATTTTCTCTATAGCTAGTGTTTTAAAGGGATCATAACAAATTAAAACTTCTACATCCTCAAGCTTTTCACTATAAATTAAATCTTGCTCTTTAGTTACCTTTATATCATACCCAAACTCTTCTATACCTTTCATTTTTTCTCCGCCATAATTGTACGTAAAGAGTGCTTTAATAGCCATGCAAATCCTCCTTCGAAAAAAAGGTGCCATAAGGCACCTTATTTAAATACATTTACTAAATTAGTAAATATTTCTTTATTATCTTTAAGTTTAGTTTCATTTCCCAGTACACAAAAGTAGTTTTCTTTTATAACATCATTTAATAGTGCTTTAAAAGACTTAATGTCCGCAGGATTTGTACTTAATACTTCTTCTCTTTCCTTTTGTCTTTGCTCCTCAGTAATACCTCTTATATAATAAGCTGTCGCCCGCTCACCTTTCATAGAAGGTGTTAATGGTGAATCAAGCTCACTGATTGTTCCAATAATATATTTTGTCATTTCTCTTTCAGAGGCCTCAAAGTTTCCTATATAATCACATATTCCATCGTAAGCTTTTAAAGTCTCTTGAACATTAGGATCACGATAAGATACAAAGACTATATTCCCACTTCTAGCTATATTTGCAAAACCACCATAGGCGCCACCTTGTACACGCACTCTATTCCATAGGTAGTCGAGACTTGCTATAGTTTTAAGTACTAACATTTTACCTGAATATGAATATCCCTTCTTAATGAAGTTATATCCTTTAGCTACATACTGAACATCTGATGAAGTTAATAATCCTTCATTGTTTTTATTTAGATCAAAATTATACAATGCATCTGGCAATTTTTCTTCTCCTAAGATGCTTATAATCTTAGGTAGCTCTGTAGTAAATGCAGTATATATGTCTTCTTCTCCTGTAACACTTATTATAAGATTATTTTTGTTAAATATAAGCTTTGATACCTTGTTTAAGTTTTCAATGATTTCTTCTGCTTTGTTATCAAAATCTCTTTCAATCTCATCAATAAATTTATAAAAAGTTATTCCTGTAGTTTTTTCTATATAAGCTGAAGCTGGCGAGAAGTAAGATGTAAGTCTTCCAGCTGCTACCATATGTCCTCTATCAAGAATCTTCATTTCATGCCTTGATTTTAATTGTTGAATTAGCTCCTTCAAACGTTTCTTTTCATCAAATTTAGTATTACTAATTATCTCTGCCATAATATCAAATAATTTAGGAAGCTTTTCAGTTAAAGCTTTAGTCTTTACTACTAACTTTGGGCTATATTTTTCAAAATTTCCACTTTCGCCATATACATCTGTAGTAAAATGAATTCCGCCTGTATGAATATTAACCTCATTAGATAAATCAGAATAACTAGTATTCTGCGTACTTACCCTTCCTAAAATAGTTGATAATAATGTTACATAAGGCAGTAACTTTATATCTACTTTTTTAGAATCAAATAATATATTTATATAGGCAATTTTATTAGTGAATATATTATGAGATAATACCTTTACTCCTTGCTCATCCTTTACCTTTAAAGGTAAATGTTCTACTTGTTTCTCAATATCCGTTAGCTCAAGCAAAGGGATAGTTTCGAGCACTTCCACAGCATCTGGTGTCATTTGTCTTTCTTTAAGAGCCTTCCCCTGCTTAACTATTTCCTCTATTTGTTTTTCTGAAAGACTTTCCTTATACTTAGATAGTTTTTCCTCTACTGCCTTGGACTTTTGTTCTGCTAATCCCTTTTTACCATTTAATATAACCATAGAACTATA
>DAVZGU010000448.1:0-2404 GCA_052274215.1 Clostridium sp.
GCTGCTTCTTCATATCCTGAGCTACCATTTATTTGACCCGCTGAAAATAACCCTTGAATGTTTTTAAATTCTAATGAAAGTTTTAGATCTGTCGAATCTATACAATCATATTCTATGGCATAAGCCGTTCTCATAATTTCTACATTTTCAAGTCCAGGTACTGTTTTTAGCATTTCCACCTGAATTTCCTCAGGAAGTGAGCTAGACATACCTTGAACATACATTTCCTCCGTATTCTCGCCTTCAGGCTCTATGAATATTTGGTGCCTTTCTTTATCTGTAAATCTCATTACTTTATCTTCGATAGACGGACAATATCTAGGCCCAGTACTCCTAATTGATCCATTATATAGCGGAGATCTATGAATATTTTTTCTAATTACATTATGAGTATTTTCATTTGTATAAGTTAAATAGCAGCATAGCTGATTTCTACTAATATCTTCGCTAATAAATGAAAACGGAACTACTTCTTCATCCCCAAGTTGCTCATCCATTTTAGAAAAATCTACTGAGCGTTTGTTTATTCTAGCTGGAGTTCCTGTTTTAAATCTTCTTAAAGTTATCCCCATTTCATCTAAAGATTTAGAAAGTTCATTAGCTGGAAGTAATCCACTAGGTCCTTCATTATAACAACAATCTCCAATAATAACATTTGATTTTAAATACGTACCAGAAGCTATAATAACAGCCTTCGTCGTAAAGTATGCGCCATTTTTCGTAAGTACACCCTCTATTTTTCCTTTTGGTGCATCTATAGATATTACTTCTAATTGTTTTAATTGCAAATTTTCTTGATTTTCTAATACATGTTTCATCCTTTGTCCATATGCTTTTTTATCCGCTTGAGCTCTTAACGAGAATACAGCTGGTCCTTTTGATTTGTTTAGCATTCTTGATTGTATATATGTATTATCGATATTTACTCCCATTTCACCACCAAGAGCATCTATTTCCCTTACTAAATGTCCTTTAGCCGTTCCACCGATATTGGGGTTACATGGCATCAAAGCCACACTATCTAAATTTATAGCACAAATTAAAGTCTTGCACCCTATTCTTGCAGCTGCAAGTGCCGCTTCGCAACCTGCATGACCAGCTCCAATAACTATAACATCATAATTTCCTGCATCATATTTCATATTTATCCCTACTTTCCTAAACAAAATTCTGAGAATATTTTATGTATAATATCTTCTTCTAAAACCTCTCCTGTAATCTCACCTAAACTTATCCATGCATTTCGTATATCAATTGATGCCAAATCTATAGCTAATGTATATTCTAGTGCATTTAATGATGATTCTAAGTTTTCCTTTGCTCTTATTAAAGATTCCTTATGTCTATTATTGGTAACAAATACTCCTTCAGTTTTAATCTCACCCTTAAAAAATAAATCTTTTATATGCTCTTTAACATGATCTAATCCTTCACCTGTTTTTACTGAAACATTAGTTATGTATTTTGATTTCAGACTTTGTAATTCTTCTATCTCTATTTTACCACCTAAATCACTTTTGTTTAATAGTACAATATATTTTTTGTCTTTAATATATTTAATAATTTCTCTATCTTCATTACCTAATTTATTGCTTGAATCTAATATTAAGATAACCAAATCTGCCTCATCAATTTTTTCCTTTGATTTTTCTACCCCAATTTTCTCAACTATATCTTCAGTTTCGCGAATTCCTGCAGTATCTACTATTTTAACTGGTATACCTTCAATATTTATATACTCTTCTATTGCATCCCTTGTAGTACCCGGTACATCTGTAACAATAGCTCTTTTTTCTTTAACAAGGGCATTAAGAAGTGATGATTTTCCTACATTTGGCTTTCCAACTATAACAGTGCTTAGGCCTTCTCTTAGAATTTTTCCTTCATCAGCAGTACTTAAAAGTGCATCTATCTCACTAATTATATGGATAACATCTTCATTAACTTTTTCTGAAGTTACTTCTTCAATATCCTCTTCAGGGTAATCAACTGTAACCTCTATACTTGCAATTACACTAAGTAATTTATTTCTTATATCTTTTATTTCCCTGGAAATTGAACCTTCTGATTGCATAAGAGCTGACTTCATACTTAGATCTGTCTTTGCTCTTATTATATCTATAACTGCCTCTGCCTGGCTTAAGTCAATTCTACCATTCAGAAACGCTCTTTTAGTAAATTCGCCAGGTTCTGCGATTCTTGCTCCAGCGAGAATAACCTCTTGTAAAATTCTATTAGTTCCAACTACTCCACCATGACAATTTATTTCAATAGTGTCTTCCGCAGTAAAGCTTTTAGGGCCTTTCATATAGGAAATAATAACTTCATCAAGTCTACTACCATTTTTATCAATAATATGTCCATATCTCATAGTATAAGATTTTAAATCATGAAGTTTTCTATT
>DAVZGU010000449.1:0-2401 GCA_052274215.1 Clostridium sp.
AAGAAAAGTTTAAGAAGTTTATTAAAAATATATGTAAAGCTATTACAAAAAACACCTTTAAAATAGAAATGTTATTTTTTATAGGGTTATTTATAATAATAGTTGCTAATTTCTTAGTTAATTATTTGTTAGGTATGTATTTCCTAGGGGTGATGTTTATTATATATAGCATATTTTTGTATAAGGTAAGCGGTTAGGAGGTGATAAGAAATGATATTTGATAAATTAGAAAAAAGAGATGCAACTCCAGTAGATATTAATAAATGGAGCGAAGTATATTCTTTTAAACATGGGTACGAAAGTGGAGGTGGGCATCGTGATCTAGCAGAAAGTGACTACTTTAAATGTATTAGAATAATTAGTTCCAGTGTCGGAAAAGTGCCTTTATTGATTAAGCAAAGTACAGAAGCGGGGGAAATAACAGCAAAGCAACACCCTTTATATAACCTACTTAGAAACAGACCAAACCCTTTTATGAGTGCAATAGATTTCTTCAAGGGTACAGAAGCTACAAGGCAGCACAATGGAGAAAGTGCAGCTCTAATAACTAGAGATCATAGTTATAAAATAAATGGACTATATCCAATTAATATTATTGAAATTTTGATAGACGATGTAGGACTATGTAAAAGTAAAATGATTGTTAATCCAATTATAGTTACATATACTTGCGGAACAAGTGGAACAAATTACTATGCAAGATATGATGAAATATTGCATTTTAAAGGGTTTACACTTGATGGAATGACATCTATGTCTATTAGAAAAAGACTAAGAGATACTTTAGAAACTGCAATAAGTGCTAAAGAATATCAAAAGGATTTATTCAGCAATGGATTAACAAATAAAGCAGTAGTACAACTAACATCTGATATTAAAGAGGAAAAGGAATTAAAGAAAATACAAGGAAAATTTAATAGAATGTATTCAAGTAAAGGAAGAATTATGACAGTTCCGGCTGGATATTCTGTAACACCTTTAAATTTAAACTTAGCAGATGCAGAATTTACAGCACTAAAAAAGTTGGGTACAGCTGACATATTTACAGCCTTTGGAGTTCCTCTTTATATGGGAGGTATATTAGATGGATATAATAATAATTCAATGGAGCAAGCTTCATTGAGTTTTTTAAATGATACGTTGCAAGAAAAATTCACGAGTATAGAGCAAGAAGGAAATTATAAATTGCTTACAGATGAAGATAGAGCCCATGGATATTATTTAGAATTTGATACTACTTACTTATTTAAGCAAGATGCTAAGACCTTAACTGCAATTTTAGTTGACCAAGTTCAAAACGGAATCAGAAGACCTAATGAAGCAAGAAGAAAAATAGGGCTTGAAGATGATGCTAATGGTAATGAGTTATTGCTGCATAGTGGCATGATGCCTTTAAGTAGTGTATTAAATCCTACAGCAGTAATTGAACCAGTAACAACAGATAAAACTATAACAGATGGAACAGATACAAGCACACCAACATTACCCACTGACGTAGTTGATATAGTAGAAGAAACAACAGGAGAAAAGCTGAATGGAGCGCAAGTTCAAAGCCTTATAGTAGTAATTAAATCTGTAAAGGATGGGACAATAGGCAAAAATAGTGCTTTGCAAATAATAACATCAAGTTTTGGAATAAGCGAAGAAAAGGCAAACAAAATACTAAATGATGTAATGTAAGGGAGGTGATAAATAATGCGTGTAGAGATTAGAAATGGTTCGGTACTTATAGAGGGGTATGTAAATGCAATCGAACGTGATTCGAGAGTCATGAATGGACCACAAGGCAAATTTGTAGAACAGGTAAAAGCAAAAACGTTTCAAAGAGCTTTAGATAATGCAAGTGATGTTGAAATACTTTTAAACCATGATTCTAGTAAAAAACTAGGGTCTACAAGCCAAGGAAACTTAAAGCTTGTAGAGGATTCAATAGGATTAAGAGCAATGGCTACAATTACAGATGTGGAAACAATGCAAAAAGCTAAAGATAATAAGCTAGTAGGGTGGAGTTTTTCTTTCCAAAAATTAAAAGACAGTTGGCAACCAGTAAGTGATGGTATCCAAAGAAGATTTTTAGAAGATATTAATTTGCGAGAAGTAAGTATTCTGGATTCCACTAAATTACCAGCATATATTGGTACGAGCATAGAATCGAGAGATAATGGAAACATCTTAATAGAAAATAGAACATTAGAAGACATTACAGAAATAATTGATAATTCTAAAGAAACCGAAATAAGATCAGGTAATGAAGAATTGAAGAAAAGATTATTAATAGAGTTAGAATTATAGAATTTAGCTGAAATGATAAGTTAGATTCTTTTTTTATACTCAGAAATATAAAAATAAATACAAAGGTAGGTAAAACATATGAAATTAGCAGAATTAATAGCTAAATTAA
>DAVZGU010000450.1:0-2394 GCA_052274215.1 Clostridium sp.
TAGCTCGCTCTAAAATCAGTTGATATGATTTGCTCTTCTGCTTTTTTATGGACCAATAGATTTCTAAACACAACTCCCTTTTTAAACTTTTCAGGTAAACTTTGTTTAGCTTTTTCATCACATTTTAACACCAATATTGCCTGTTCAAAAAGTAATCTAAATGATACCATTTCGTGGAATTCTTCTAGTCGTTCTTTGTATTTATTAAATGTATTGGTAGGTATGATAGTTTTCTCTAAAATGTTTTTCTGATCCAGCGAAATTTCATGACGGTATCCGTAAAAATTATCTATCTTTAATTTTGAATATATTATATCGTCAAGAAGGCTAGTGAGGTTTTCATTTGATATGTTATTGCTTATATATTTTTGAATGTTACACTCGTTTGTAAAATTCAGTTGCAAGTCTTTTGCGATTTCCTGAAACCTTTTAAGTAACTTAGTAGTCCTAAATAAATTATACACACCCTGAAATAAATTAATATTAACCTCAATTTCTTTGTACTTACTTTTCTTTACACCTGATTTATTAGCCACATCAGTAATATCTTTATTAACATCAAATGCATAGTTTGAATCTATATTTAGCGCAACTAAAATTAAGTCTCTTATAATACCGCTCTTAGTTCTCGCTTTTAAAAAAAGTCTACTCTTAGTATTTTCAAGGATGATTATATCTGTTTGAATTGCAGTGCTATCTCCTGAAGTTGAAATAGTTTTACTTAATACTTTTTTTCCTTCTTCATCTACAAATTGCTGGCAAAAAGTAGTCTTACCTGCACCAGTAGTTCCTACTAAATCTATAATGGTGGGGTTCGAAGATTTAAATATTTGTTTATAGAAAGACATAATATCACTGTATTGATTAGAGCTATATAAATCGTTAATGGTTCCTTTCAGTTCTTCATATCTCATTATATTTCCTCCTGTCTGAAACATATTTGGATAGTATATAATAGTAAGTGTAACTACAAAATATTTACTTATATGTAATTATATTCTACATAGTTTTCGATTTACCTTTATTTAAATAAAATTCAACAAATTATTTCTTAGAAAACAGAAACTCTTCACTTAAGTTTATATTTGCTAAGCAAGCTAAAACTTCTGATATTTAAATAACTAAGAATATAGAAGATATAATTTACATATATTTTACAGAGAGTATTTTAAATGCTTGTACAAATATAGAATCTTCGCGAAAAGACTTCACAAATTCAGTGAAAGAGTTTCTAAGGAAGATATAAAAACAATGGGGGGCTATAAAAATGTTTAAAAATGTAATAGTTAAGAAGCCTTGTAGTAGCATAATCGATGGTATTTCTAGTGCTGATTTAGGTAGGCCTAATTTTAAGTTAGCTATGAAGCAACATGAAGCGTACATTGAAACATTAAAAAAATGTGGAGTAGAAGTTACCGTGCTTGAGGCTGATGAAAAGTATCCTGATTCTTGTTTTATAGAAGATGTGGCACTTTTAACAAAAAAATGCGCCATAATAACAAGACCAGGTGCACTTTCAAGAAGAGGTGAGATAGTAGGTTTAAGAGAAACTCTAGAAAAATTTTATGAAAACATAGAAAAGATTGAAGAACCAGGAACTATAGAGGCTGGTGACATTATGATGGTGGGAAATCACTTCTATATTGGGTTATCTGCAAGGACTAATGAAGCTGGGGCAAATCAAATGATTAACATACTAAACAAATATGATTTAGAAGGATCTGTGGTAACACTTGAAAAGGTATTACATTTAAAAACTGGACTTTCTTATCTCGAAAACAACAATTTATTAGTTGCAGGAGAGTTTGATCATAGCCCAATTTTCAGCTCCTTTAATAAAATTAAAATAGAGGAAAAGGAAAGTTATTCTGCAAATTGTATCTGGGTTAACGGCCATGTTCTTGTGCCAGCAGGTTATGAAAATACAAGAAAAGCTATTGAAAATCTAGGTTACGATGTACACGTAGTTGATACATCTGAGTTTAGAAAAATAGATGGAGGACTTAGCTGTTTATCTCTAAGATTTTAGCATGCAAGGGAGTGCATAAAAATGGATAATTCAAAGGGCTTAAATTATATTAGACTTACAGCCGTTGCTATTGGGGCGACCATTGGCGGTGGAGTATTCAGCATGGCAGGAGATATGGCTGCGAATGGTGCTAACACAGCAGCTGTACTTGTAGGATGGTTAATCTGTGGTATTGGTATGTTTGCATTAAGTAGATGTTTCTTTGAACTAAACAAAAGAAAAGCTGAGCTTACAGGTGGTATATACACCTATGCAAAAGAAGGATTTGGGGATTATGTAGGGTTTAACTCTGCTTGGGGTTATTGGATTAGTGCACTACTTGCAAATGTTTCCTATGCATCACTAATGTTTGCAGCTTTAAGTTA
>DAVZGU010000451.1:0-2389 GCA_052274215.1 Clostridium sp.
AGCAAGTAGCAATTCCTCCCCCGCTTTAGAAGTGGGAGTATCCTTGCTACAAAAATATGAAAACTAAGGGCACTGTTTATGTAGTTTTAGGTGTATTATGTGAAGTCTATTTTATAGGAACTATAATATTTGGCGGGAGAGTAACTTTTGCAGAATTTTATCTAGGCCTCGGAGTATTATTAATATCACTAGGATTAATTAAACGGAAAAGTAAAAGTGAATATATTTTAATAAAACCAGGAAAGATTAGAACCGCGATAAAAATATGCTTTTTTATAGGACTAGCTTCTTTTGTATTTATTGAAGGTTGCATAATTCAATCAGCTATATCAAAGCATAGAGAAAAAACGGATTATCTAGTTATTTTAGGGGCTGGTATTAAAGGAGAAGTTCCTTCAACGGCACTTTATCAAAGGCTTTATGCCAGTTTAGAATATATTAAATTAAATCCTAATGTTAAGGTAGTGGTTTCAGGTGGAATAGGTCCTGGTGAAAGTATTACGGAAGCAGCGGCTATGAAAAGATTTTTAATAAAACATGGAGTGGCAAAAGAGCAGATAATACAGGAGGAAAAGTCAACCGATACTTTAGAAAACTTTAAATTTACAGCAGCGCTTTTAAAAGGATTAGATAAAAAAGAAAATATAGAAGTAACTATTGTTACAAATAATTTCCATATGTTTAGAGCTAAGTTCTTAGCACAAAGGCAGGGATTAAAAGTATATGGGTATCCTGCACCACTTCATCCAATTCTGGTGCCTACTTGTTTTGTTCGGGAGTATTTAGCAGTAATAAATTCATTTATTTTTGATAGATAATTATGGACTAAGAATTTTTAAAGGATGTATAAATAATATACACAATTAATGATAGGATAAGACAATGATGAGGATCAACCTGAGCGATTATTGATAGTTCTATACAGGAATGGGTAGCCTTCGGGTGCCACGTTTTGCTCATTCCTGGTAGAACTAAAGCGATAAACCTCAGGGGTTTGGGGACAGGGTCCCTAAGTTACCCCACCTCATCTCCATACTTTAATACTCCTATTTTATTTCTTATCGATCTCCAAAACTGTCTGCAGAACTACGTTTATGCCTCTTAGGCATTCTTCAATAGATGTGAATTCCTGTTCGCAATGGCTGTGCCCATACTTACTTGGAACGAAGATCATAGTAGTAGGCACCATGTCAGCAGCATACTGAGCATCATGTCCTGCACCGCTGTACATTCTTTTATTTGTATATCCATATGCATCCGCACTCTTCTCAGCGAAACCCACTAATTCTTTATTGAATTCAATTGTATTACGCGCCCATGCTTCTTGATACTTCACTTCACACTTGTCAAATTCCTTAGGCATGTTCTTGATTATTTCAACAACTTGTTTAATGACTTCTGGATTCTGATGTCTTGCATCTAATGAAAAGTCAACAAAGTCAGGAATAACAGTATGTACACATGGATGGCAAATGATTTCACCTGTTGTGTAAACAAGATTACCATCAAGTTTGTCTAGTTCTGCATGCAAATACTTAAGAGCAGAGGCTGCAGCCAAAAGTGCATCTCTTCTGTATGACATTGGTGTAGTTCCTGCGTGATCAGACTGTCCATAAGTCCTAATTCTGTAGTTAACCATTCCTACAACGCCCTCTACAACACCAATTTGCTTTTTTTCAGCTTCAAGTACAGGACCCTGTTCGATGTGCAGCTCGAGCATTGCCATGTAATCTTTAGAACTTAATCTGTTCGTAGCGCCGCCTACATATCCGCTCTGCTTTAAAGCTTCACCAAAGGTCTTTCCGTAAGGACTCTTTGAAGCTAGCATCTTAACCTTCTCAAATTTACCGCAAACAACTCCCGAGGACATCATAGCAGGTGGATAAAGTGACCCTTCTTCATTGGTCCAAATCATAGCTGTAATTGGATGCCTATGAGGAATCTTTTCTATAGCAATTGTTTCAACTACTTCCATTGCTGCTATAACTCCCAAAATACCATCGTAGTTGCCACCGTTTCTAACAGAATCACAATGTGATGCCATTACTATTCTAGGAAGATTAGCTTCTGTTCCAGGAAGAGTTGCATACATATTGGCCATATCATCGGTTACGGTTTCAACACCAACTGCCCTCATTCTCTTAACGAATTCGGCTCTTGCCTGGAATGCTTCTTCGGACAAAGAAAATCTTGTGATGCCTCCATGCCCTGCATCCCCAAATGTGGAAAATATTTCAATTTTGTTTTGAACCCTACCTTTGTTACAAGTTAACATATTACTTAACCTCCATTTTAAAATATTTATTTTGATAAAGCATTTTACTTTCTGCTCCAAGTCTTTGTCTGAATTATACCATATAAGTATGGTATAATTGTAAAATAGAGGGGA
>DAVZGU010000452.1:0-2376 GCA_052274215.1 Clostridium sp.
CCATTCTAATTTAACACCTTTTTTTATAGTGCAATTTTCATCGAAGTTATTAGGAGTAGTTTTTCTCTTACTTCTATCCATATATCTTTGAATTCTACGTTTTTCAAATTCTACAGAAACATATTTTATTCCTTAAATCATCTATCTCATATTGGTTATTTATATTAAGCATTGTTTTAATCTTTAACGACATTTCAGAAGGAAAGTCTCCAACTTCTATAAGTGGGAGTTACATACCCCAATAAATAGAAAACTTCAGTTGGAGTATAAATTTCCTTCTGAAGTCGTTAATATTGCAGCTCCGCAGGAGATGATTTAACCTATTCCATTTAAGCGTATTTGTTTCAATATCATATCTTATTCCAGTACCATTAGATTTACCTTCTAATGAATTTATATGATGAGTTTATGATCTCTACTATATACTATACCTGAATTAATAGTAGGCATGACAAAAAGGCTTTTTAAAACACTATTTTTAAAAAGCCATAGGCTGATTATTGAGTTAAAACTGATTATAAATTAGGCAGCTATTTTTTTGAAAACCGGGAAGAAAACAGCAAGGGTTACCAGTCTTTCCTTAGCCCAAGCATCTATAAATCAGCAAAATGCACCAAGAAATACTCTTGTGATTCTGCGACCAACGGAATAGATAATTGCTTTGAACCTCTCAGTATAGGAGTAAAATATTTTGGGTTATCTAATGTTTTAGTATAATAAGTTTTCTTGCTTTTAATAGGATATTTTCCACAGTGGTCACATTGGACTAGGAATAACCATTTATGCCTATATTCCTTACGGACAATGCCCCGAAAATGATTTATTTTGGAACTCTGAACGCTTACGTGCAATTATGAACAAAGTAGATGCGATAACTGTGGCTCACGTATTACAAGATATCGCTGGACATATTGATTTAAACCAACATACTTGGGTAGCTATTATTGCTACTCATTTTTTATATCAACAATTTGTTTAAATAAACTATGAATATAAAATTTCTGAAGTAAAGCATATATATAGTAGGAGTATAAAATAAAAGTATATTTGGTTACCATAACTAAAATTATGTAAACTAAATTTAAAATGTAAACTAAAAATTATGATTTCTACCTTTGAAATAAAAGGAAAATACATATAAAAATAGAATATAAATATAAATATGATAAATAGCAGGGGGAATTTATAAATGTCTTACGATATAGAAATAATTAGGAAAGATCAACATAAAACAAGTGAATGGTCTGGTGGTACAACAACTGAGCTTTATATTTATCCTAAGGATTCACTATATGCTGATCGTAATTTTAAATGGAGGCTGAGTTCTGCAAAGGTTGAAGTAGAAAAATCTATATTTACATCTTTACCAGGAATAGCTAGAATTATTATGATTATTAAAGGAGAACTACTTCTTGAACATGAAGGGCATCATAGTACTACGTTAAAAGCATTGGAGCAGGATAGCTTTAGTGGAGAGTGGATAACAAATAGTTTTGGTAAAGTTGTAGATTTCAATTTAATGATGGCACAAGGTTACAATGGGAAATTAGAATCCATTTCTTTTAATAAAGATGAGGTTAAGGATATAAGGTTACACAATAATGTAAATGATGCTGGAAAGCTATCTCAAATAACAGAAGCCTTTTACGTAGTGAAAGGTTACATAGAAATAAATACAGGAACAAATGAGAAAATAACTCTTAATGAAGGTGACCTAGCATTAGTAACTACAATGGAGAAAGAAAACACTTCAGAATTTAAAATTCAGGGTAGCAGTCAAGGGGAGTCTAAAACTATAAGAGCTTCAATATTTTATTGTGAATAACAAACATTTGTTTGTATAAGATCTCTTCTTATTGTCAACAATTTTAAAAAGTTAGTAAATAAAAAGGAGAGATATTATATGAATAATGTATCTATAATTGGAAGAATAACAAGAGAGCTAGAACTTAAGAATTTTAATGAGGGTAAGGGGTTTTATACTAGATTCACATTGGCAATTAATAAAGTATCACATAAAGATATACAACCTGAAGCTGATTTTATAAACATTGTGGCATGGAATGGATTGGCGGAGACGCTGTGTAAATATTTAAAAAAGGGAAGTCAAATTGCTATAACAGGTAGACTATCTAGTAGTAGCTACACAGATAAAGATGGAAATAAAAGATATAGCATAGAAGTTGTAGCAGAAGATTTTAAATTTTTGGATAATAAACAGCAAATAGTATAAATATCTTTCTGAAGTTGGTGATATTGAAGTTCCAAAGGAGATGATTTAATGAAAAGTATTGTTGTAGCGGGAGGATGTTTTTGGGGTCTAGAAGCTTATATGTCAAAAATAAAGGGTATCGCCCAAACTAAGGTTGGATATGC
>DAVZGU010000453.1:0-2369 GCA_052274215.1 Clostridium sp.
ATGCTACCCGTTCGTGGTTTTAGTAAACGGGCAATTGCATGTAATAAAGTCGATTCCCCACATCCATTTCGACCGATAAAGACAGTGATTTTACCTTTTGGGATTACTAAATTTAATGAATCAATTATTGTCGTTTCACCGTATGCCAATGTTAGATCTTTAACATTTATTTTTATCTCGCTCATTACATTGATTCCTCGCTTTCGTCTGCCTACCTTTAATTGGACAATTGCCACAATAACTGATTCCGCCAACATCTTTTTCTAATTTATAGTACAAGCAGCATGTTTTGCGACATGGATTTAATTTAAGTTCTTCTCCTATTTTCAAATAATGTTTAATCGGGTTTTCTTTTAAATTAAACAAGTCACCACTCGCATTTTTCAAGAAATTGAAGTCACTGTTCAACCGTTTAATTTTAATCGGTTCTAATTCCTGTACTAGTGTTTTTCGGTAAATTGAGTTAATTCGAATGGCTACGTTTTCCCATAATATTGATGAATGAACACCGGATGTTTTTTTCAATATGTTTAAAACGGCATAATATGAGTAGAAAAAAGGTCGTGCAGACCTTTTTCTCGCCATTCTTCTCTCTCCAGACTCTTTGCTTCCACCCATTTATACATGCCTGCTTGAATACATAATTTACGTTCTTTAGTTAATGCGCATACTTTTACCGGCAAATTAAGGACACCGTTGAATTCGACCATACTATATAAAGTAGATGATACAACGAGATAAGCATATCTTTTAGAAATCATTGAAGCTGCGACTATTAAATTCGGTGCTTTTAACTCTGTCATGTACTTTTGTAGAAAAGATAAACATTTTTCTTCATTTAACAAATCTGTTATCGTGATATCCTTAGGCATCTCATGCTCTAAATATATATCGAAATTAGTTTTGAGTTTGTTCATAACAATACTGTTCATTTTTATCCACCCTTACAATGAATTTCGATTTTTAATCAGCAAATAAATAAAGAATGGTGCACCTATACCGGATGTAAATACTCCTACTGGAATATCTAACGGTTGGAAGGCAATGCGCGCTATCCAGTCTGCAAGTACGACTAATATAGCGCCGGTGGCAGCTGTGGTAATTAATAGGAGTGACGTATGATGACGCACAATTCTTCTTGAAATATGCGGTGTAAGCAAGCCAACAAAGCCGATCCCTCCAGCTGCCGAAACCGATAATCCACAAAGCAATGCACTAAGAAGCAAAAATAGTATTCTAAATCTTTTCAAATTTAACCCTAACTGCTGGGCAACTAAATCACCATAACTGTACAACTCAAACTTCCGCTTCCACCACATAATAATTAAAAATAAGAAAATAAACGATACAAGGATTGCTATTGTTTGCATCCAATTGACACCATATAAGCTTCCTGTCATCCATAAATATACGCGTTCAGATGAAAACGAAGCCGACGTCATGAGAATATACATAACGAGCGCATCTGAAAGTGATGCTAACCCGATGCCAATTAACACAATTCTATTTGCAGTAATCGACGGATGCAGGGAAAAAAGATAAATAATGAAAAACGTAATAATTGCACCAATAATAGCAAAAATCGGAGTCCATTGAATACCTATTGAATCACTAAAGTAAGTTAAAAATAATACCGCACTTACAGAAGCACCACCTGTGACACCAATGACGTCCGGTGAAGCAAGCGGATTTCGAATGATCCCTTGCACAATTAACCCAGCTACTGCTAGTGATGCTCCCACAATCATCCCCGACAAAACACGAGGCATCCTTAATTCCCCTAATACAAATTCATTCTCAATAGTTGCTAAATTAAAGGTATAATCAATCACTTCATGAAGCGATATAATGCCGGTGCCAACCATAAGCCCTAATAAAACGACTAATAATAAACAAACCAATACCGCTATGGTTTTATACATATCTTTCTTTACCATAAAAAATGATAATTTCTCATTTTTCGAACGAACTATCCATCGATTATCCACATGTACGTCCTCCTTTAAATGCGATATAAATAAAGAAAGGTGCTCCGATAAATGCTATAATCACACCTAAAGGAATTTCCGAAGGTGGATTAATCAGCCGCGTACTAATATCTGCCACCAGCAAAAATATGCTTCCAAGTAAAATAGAATAAGGCGTCAACCAGGCATAACTATTCCCGTTTTCCTGTTTTTTATTCCTCTATATCTGCCTGGTGTTTGTGTGTTAATTGGAAATAACGGTAATATTGGCAATGCTCCGTACCAATATATCGTCTCCGCAGCTTTATTAAAAAGTAAATAAACCATTTAATTAAATCAAAATAATATAAACGCAAAATAGCCCCAAACTTTAAAAAAATGAGGACTGTTTTACCTTATTTA
>DAVZGU010000454.1:0-2363 GCA_052274215.1 Clostridium sp.
TAAATTCACGCCATCCTCTAACATATCAACTTCAAATATATTTGCCCTTCTCCATTTAAAGACCGTTAGAGCCCCACTATAGGTTGGCTTTTCTACAACAACGTTATCATGAACATTTATTATAGATTTTGAAACTATATCAATACCCTGTTGCGCACCTGAGAGGATCAGTATATCTTCAGTGCTTATCTTATTATCCCAAAAAAAACTACTTATACTATTTCTAAGTCCCTCATACCCCAAGGATTCCTTGTAAGCAAAGGCTTCCGTGCCATCTCTATCTAATACCTCATTTAATACGTCTTTAAAGACTGTTACGGGGAAATATTCACTACTGGTGATTTCTCCTGTAAAATCTATATATTTTTTCAGGTCTTGACCGGAAATTTTTTTTAAGGTATTAGAATATTCCTTTTTAAACTTAATGTTTGTATCTCTTCGTTTAGCGTAAGTTCCGCTCCCCATCTTTTGATACGCATAGCCTTCAGCTTCAAGTTTTTTATAGGCACTAACTACGGTAACATCATTAACCACCAACAGTTTTGATAATTTCCTTATTGAGGGTAATTTTTCACCGTCGTCAACCATATTTTCATCAATCATTTTTTTTATATGCTTTGATATCTCTATATACTTAGGAATTTCGGAGCTAAATTTAATTTCATACTTATGCATATATCCACCTATTTATCCCCAAAATATTAAACAAAGTAAACATTTTGATTAAATAAGATTTTATCCTTGTTTATCTTAAAATCCCTAATTTCCTTTTTAATAATATTTCTTTCCCATAGTTTATTAAGCAATTCTTCCATTTCTATATCAAAATCCTTAAACAAATCATCCGCCATAATTTCCTCAGCGCTTAAAAACTTATCTTTTTCTCTCATATAGTTTAAAAGCAAGCTACAATTACTCTTAATACTTGAGTTTATGCTTTGTTCTAAAAATGTCATAGTTTCTTGAATTGTCTCTGCTGTATTTGATTTTTCAAAAAACAATTTATCAACGCAAAGTTTAAAGTCTTCATTCAAATTAAGTGCCATAGTCATAACATCCTTACTAATCATATATCCCGATGAGTTAACAAATAACCTTGAATACTTCTCTATACATCTTATCGCAGTGCTATATGCCGTATATATACCATCACTTGATAAATATTTTTTACATACGCCAATATCTTTTAGGAGTTTTCCTAGAAAACACATTCCCCACCGTTCTCTATCTACATCCGGAAAAAATCTACCACCGTCATACCTTACTGTTATATCCATATCTTTTGAGAATATTAGTCTTGAGGATGAGAAAATTCTATGTATATATCCGCCCTTTAGATTATCAGAATAAATTTGTATGAATTTTTCCTTACCCATGAGTTTAATATGAATAGGAACACCCTTCTCTTGCGCATATATGTCCCTAATTTCACTGAATTTCTCCTTGACAATTACGAAAATGTCAATATCTGATTCTTCCCACAAATCACCTGTTACCATACTTCCAAAAACCATTACTGATAAAACAGATTCGTCGATTTTAATTCTATCTACTACACTATTAAAAGCTTTTTGATATTGCAAAATAGTTTTTATCATTTCCTTCCCTCCCCCAAGTTTTTATGTTCCCTATTAATTTTAAAATGTTTTTAAGTGTCTTAAAAATCAAAGTCCTAAATGAATATTTTACTAACTTTAATTCTCTCATAAAAATCACAATTACTGCACTGATATATATGAACACAAAACTGATCTTTGTCATCAATCTCCATATTAGCAGTATAATCATCATAAAATTCTTGTATTATTCCTTTATCGTTCATTATAGCACTACATTTTTCACAATTACAAATATTCCTTTCTAAATTATTGCAAACTGGACATATTTTTTTCATGATGTTACCTCCAAATTCATTATCATATCTATTTTTACCAGTTTTTATTATAATAATCTTCATATAAAAAAATAAGGAGAATCAAGTTTAATATTAATAACCCTGTTCTCCTTATCATTATGAAAATCATTTACAATCGTACTTTGATAATCTCAGCATGTTATCAACTTTACATCTCAATACTTTAATTAAATCTTCAGAAATTTCATTAACGTCTTCAGCTAAACCTAGTGCATTTTTTATTTCTGAACTACGTCCAAAATTTGTATTTGACATATTACTTGCAGTAGTTGAAAAATCAAAAGATGCAAGGCCTAAAGCATATAAAGTGTCTATTAATGGTCTTACGTCATTTTCAAAATACGCCCTTGCTTTAAAATCTAGTTGCAATCTATCTAATTCGAATCTTAAAATATTTACATTTACAACCTTATCTGCTAATGATTTAACATCACAATTATTGGATGTG
>DAVZGU010000455.1:0-2363 GCA_052274215.1 Clostridium sp.
CTACATATAAAGCAGCTTCATTAGCTGGTAATTGTATTAATTCGCCTTTTCCCTTGGGTTCTTTAGTCATAGACTTTTTAACCTTTGTTGGTGAACCTTTAAGACCAAGAACAGCTTTATCTGCTCCAATATCATCTGCGTTCCAAACTTTTACTTCTTTATTTTGGAACATTTCAAAAATACTTTTTATGTTCATATATCTTGGTTCATTTAACTCTTTTATAGCGGTTAAAAGAACAGGAGTTTTAACTTCGATATCTTCATATCCATCTTCCCAAGCTCTTCTAACTTTTAATCCGCCCTTAATTATGTCAACCTTTTCAACATATGTTATTTGTGCAAGATTTAAATGTTCTGCTATTTCTGGTCCAACTTGCGCTGTATCTCCATCTATAGCTTGTCTACCTGCGAAAACTACATCGTAGTCTAATTTCTTTAAAGTTGCTGCTAGTGCGTGAGATGTAGCTAATGTATCTGCTCCTGCAAACGCTCTGTCAGATACTAATATCGCTTCATCAGCTCCCATAGCTAGTGCTTCTCTCAAAGCTTTTTCTGCTTGTGGGGGTCCCATGCTTATTACTGTTACATGCGCGCCATGTTCATCTTTTAATCTTAAAGATTCTTCCAGTGCATTTTTATCATCTGGATTTATTATTGATGGAACTCCTTCTCTTATAAGTGTTCCTGTTTTTGGATCTATTTTAACTTCGTTTGTATCTGGAACTTGCTTTAAACATACAACTATATTCATTCCTTAATCTCCTCCTACTTTAATAAATTTCCAGCTATAACCATTCTCTGAACTTCTGAAGTTCCTTCATATATCTCAGTAATCTTCGCATCTCTCATCATTCTTTCTAATGGATATTCTTTAGTATATCCATATCCTCCGAATATTTGAACTGCTTTAGTTGTAACTTCCATAGCTGTTTCTGACGCAAATAATTTTGCTCTAGCAGCTTCTACTGTATAAGGCAGACCATTATCTTTATTCCATGCTGCTTTATATATTAAAAGTTTAGAAGCCTCAATTTTAACATCCAATTCAGCAACCATCCATTGTAAACCTTGGAATGCTGAAAGTGGTTTTCCAAATTGTTTTCTTTCTTTCATGTATTTAGTAGCTTCCTCTAGTGCACCTTCTGCAATTCCTAGGGCTTGAGCAGCTACTCCGATTCTTCCACCATCAAGAGTTTTCATTGCGATACCGAAACCTCTTCCTTCTTTTCCAAGCATGTTTTCTTTAGGAACTATGCAGTTTTCAAATACAAGTTCTGTAGTTGATGATGCTCTTATTCCTAACTTATCTTCGTGTTTACCAATTGAGAATCCTGGAAACTCTTTTTCAACTATGAAAGCAGTGATTCCTTTTGTTCCCTTAGTTTTATCAGTCATTGCAAAAACTACAAATGTATCTGCTACTCCACCGTTTGTGATAAATATTTTTGAACCATTTAGTATATAATTATCACCATCTAAAGTTGCTGTAGTTTGTTGACCTGACGCATCTGTTCCTGCATTAGGTTCAGTTAGTCCAAAAGCTCCTAGTTTTTCACCTTTTGCAAGTGGAACTAAATATTTCATTTTTTGGTCTTCTGTACCGAAAGCATCTATTGGACCAGCACATAATGAAGTATGAGCTGATAGTATAACTCCTGTAGTTGCACATGCTTTTGATAATTCTTCAACAGCAATAATATATGATACATTATTTCCGCCTGCTCCACCGTATTTAGTAGCAATTGGAATACCCATCATATGGTATCTAGCCATTTTTTCTACAGTTTCGCTAGGAAATCTTTCTGTAACATCTATTTCCGCAGCTAAAGGTTTAACTTCGTTTAATGCGAACTCACTTACCATCTGTTTTACAAATTCTTGTTCTTTTGTCAATCCGAAATTCATGAACCTTCCTCCTCACTATTCTCTGAGGCACATAATAATCATTAATTATTATCTACCTATTCTTTTTATAGAATACTTTTACTTACTTATTTTTAAAGCATTTTTCTGTTTTTTCAATAAATGCTGTCATTCCATTTTTTTGATCTTCAGTAGCATAACATTCTCCGAATATCTCTGATTCGTATGAAAGCGCTGAGTCTATATCTATTTGCATTCCCTTGTTGATTGCCGCTTTACAAAAGCTTACAGCAATAGGTGCTTGTCCTGCAATCGTATTCGCAAGTGCTTTAGCTTCTGATAATAAATTTTCAGGCTCAACTACTTTATTTACAAGTCCAATTCTAAGTGCCTCGTCAGCCTTAATAATCTTCGCCGTATAAATTAGTTCTTTAGCCATTCCAAGTCCTACAATTCTAGGAAGTCTTTGCGTACCTCCAAACCCGGGAGTTATTCCAAGG
>DAVZGU010000456.1:0-2361 GCA_052274215.1 Clostridium sp.
AAATGTATTTTACTCGTAATTTGTGTGTTTTTTTCTTTAAGTCTCTTCGGCTGTAAATACAATTTTGATAAAAGCATTTTTATAAAAAGTAAACCAAACAATTATTACTATACCAAGTTATTAATGAAAGATTTATCTCTAGAAAAGCCTACTGAGCATTATGCTCTATATATGAATTTTTATAAGAAGAAGGATTTTTCCAAGGAGGATTTATCTACATTCGCCAAGTTTTTTAATTCATTAAATAATGATAGCTTCATAGATAAACCAGCAAACTTACCAGATAAACCAATATATAAGATATTTTTAACCTTTAGCAAAAATAAATATATGATAAATGTCTATAACGAAAAGTTCATCTCCATATATCCCTGGGATGGCTCCTACAAAATGGATTACATTGATACAAGTAAAATGTACAAGGCCTATAATCTTTATGGATTATGCAAATACCTTATACCTAAATAAGGTATAAGGTATTTCTTTGTTACGGTATGTAACTCCCACTTATAGAAGTGGGAGACTTTCCTTCTGAAATGTCGTTAGGGATGCCTTGATTTCAATTATAGATTTATTCAAAATTGGATGCATAACATAAGGTGCTATATCACACAGTGGCTCTAAAACAAACATTCTCTCCTGCATTCTTGGATGAGGCAATATTATTTCCTCTTGCGAGCTAATAATATCATCATACAGTAGTACATCCAAATCTACTGTTCTAGGACCCCATCTTATAACTCTCTCCCTTTTTAATTCTTTTTCTATAGATAGCAGGAATCTTACAAGCTCTAATGGATTTAAAAGTGTTTTTATTTCAATAGCACAATTTAAGAAATCATCTTGCTCTAGATATCCTACTGGCTTTGTTTCATAAAATTTTGATGTTTTTGTTATTTTGGTATGATAAGAATTGTTTATAAGCCCTAAGGACTCTTTCACATTTTTCTCTTTGTCCCCCATATTTCCACCTATACCAATATACGCCGTATGCCATTTTCTATCTATTTCTACCGCTGCATATTGAAGTGGTTTTCCAATAGGTGCCCAAGGTTTTTTGATTTTAACCTTTACTCTTTGAACTAAATCATATTTTAAAAGTATAAATTCAGCTAATTTTTCTGTAGCTTTCTCTATTAAATCATAATTTTCCTTATTAAATTCTTCCTCAACCAATTGACAAAGCTCACCATAATGAACCGTCTTAGTTAAATCATCAGTGATGCCTGCCTCTCTTAAACTAAAGAAAAGCTCCAATGAAATTAAAAAACGTTGTCCTAAAGTTTTTTCTTCCTTAAAAACGCCATGGTGGCCGTAAACTTCTAAATCTTTTATGTACATTTTGTCCATAGTATTGTCTCCTTTATAAATAAGAGTGCTTTCTTAACTTCTACATATAGCATCTGTCATAACGCAAACCCTTTTATTCTCTAATACATCATGTACCCTTATAAATTCGCAGCCCTTCATTATTCCAATAGTTGTAGTTGCAAGTGTTCCCTCAAGCCTATCACTTGCAGGTAAGTCCAGTGCAAACCCTATCATGGATTTTCTTGATGTTCCCAGAAGTACAGGATACCCTAAGCTATTTATCTTTTCAAGGTTATTCATGGTTTTTAAATTATCCTCATAACTTTTTGCAAAACCAATGCCTGGATCCAAAATAATATTTTGTCTCTTAACTCCCGCTTTTAGTGCAATTGTTATACTTTCTTCCAAATCCTTTATTATATCTGAAGCTAAGTTAGTATAATTTTTATTATCTCTATTGTGCATTAAACAACAAGGCACATTATACCTAGCAGCAACTCCTGCAATGTATGCGTCATTCTTAAACCCCCATATATCATTAATCATATCTGCCCCCGCTTGCACGGCACATTCTGCAACTCTGCTTTTATATGTATCCACAGAAATAGGGACGCTTATTTCCTTCTTTAAAGCCTCTATAATAGGTACTACTCTTTTAATTTCTTCATCGATACTTACGGGATCATGTCCCGGTCTTGTGGATTCACCACCAATATCAATAATATCTGCCCCGTCAGCAACCATTTTTTTCGCATGATTTATCGCTGATCTAATATCACTAAATCTTCCACCATCAGAAAATGAATCAGGAGTAACATTTAAAATCCCCATTATATATGTCCTTTTACCTATTTCAAAATCTTTATTTCCTATTTTCATAAATTTCCTCCTAAAAAATTATTCAATGTTTTTCTGCCAAATTACAAAATCCCAATGACTCTTAATTCTCAACTGTATTTCTAGTATATTATCTTCAAATTTCTCTTCCCCACTGCCCATTTACAACCATCAATAGCTTCGCAATTAAAACAATTTCTTGAAAGCTTGTCA
>DAVZGU010000457.1:0-2360 GCA_052274215.1 Clostridium sp.
TAAACATATTGGATTCTTTCCAGCTAAAACAGACGATGTATTTTAATTTTATACCAGCAAGAATAACAGGATTTTTAATTTGTTTGGCAGCACCACTCGTTAGGGGAAATATTGCTTGCAGTATAAAAGTTATGATAAGAGATAGAAAAAATCATAAAAGTCCTAATTGTGCTTATCCAGAAGGAGCAGCAGCAGGAGCTATGGGAGTTAGACTAGGTGGTACAAATGAATATTTTGGAGAGAAAATGTATAAACCAACAATAGGGAATAAAATAAAAGATTTGGGGAAAGAACATATACTAGATACAATAAAATTAATGTATGGGGCAATGTTTTATTTAGTAATAATATGTGTATTATATGAAATATTGGTATATATGAAATATTAGTAATAGTGATGTATTTTTGGAGATGATATAATGATACAACTTATAGGGCTAAAGCATGATGTGAAAATAGAAATTAGAGAAAAACTTTCAATTATACCAAAACGCCAAGGAAAGTGCTTAGAGGAACTTTTAAATATTTGTGAAGAGGCAGTTATTTTAAGTACCTGCAACAGGACAGAGATATATTTTAAATCTAAGGATGAAGATATTGTTGATAAGATTTTTCAGGCGTTAAATTGGGATAAGACTTTAATAAAATGTGTAGAAAGTTATAAGGAAGAAAAAGCAATACAACATTTAATGGATGTGGTCTGTGGTTTTGATTCACTATTACTTGGAGAGGACCAAATTTTAGGGCAAGTTAGGGATGCTTATGAAGCTGCAAAAGGTTCAAAATCAACTAAAAAGGAACTTCAAAGACTTTTTGAAAATGCTATTGCTTGTGGCAAGAAGTTTAGAACTAAATCTAAAATAAGTGAGATACCGGTTTCTTCATCTTCTATGGTAGTTAAAGAAGCAATAGATAGGGGACACAAAAATTTTATGGTTTTAGGTTATGGAGCGGTAGGAGAATTAACTTCAAAATATATACTAGAAGGAAAAATAAATTTACTATATATTGCAGTTAGGGATATTAATAAGGGTAATATAGAAGATCCAAGAGTAAAAATGATACCGTTTAACGACATACATAAATATTATGAAAAGGTAGATTGTGTTATATCTTGTACCACGGCGCCTCATACTGTGGTTCACTTAAAGGAGTTACCGAGCAAACACTTATTATTATTCGATTTAGCTGTACCAAGGGACATTGAAGAAATAGTAAGTGAAAATCCATTATATGAAGTATATGACATAGATATGTTAGGCGACATCCATGATGCCAATTACAAAAGACGTGAAGCCTCTATGAGGGATAATAGATACATTGTGGATAAAGCTATAAAAGAGTATATAGAGTGGAAAACCATGGAAGAGTTATCACCTTTTATAAAAAAGTTAAAACATAATGGTGAAGATGTTTACAAAGAAAGACTAAAGACTTTTAAGCACAAGAAAGAGACTAAGGATAATGAAAAATTAGCAGAGATACTTTTGAAGAGTACTTCAAATGCCTATGTAAACAAAGCTATAGAGGTGTTAAAGGAGGAACATTTGAAGGGGAGGTCTGAGGAATGCGTGGACATAATAAGCAGGATTTTCCAGGTTTAAATTATACCATGATTTCGCTGCTATCAAATAAGATTAATATACTTATTGTTGGTGGGGGAGAGGCAGCTCTTATAAAATGTAAAACTTTTTCAAAGGAAGGTTGTAATATTACAGTGGTGTCAAAAGAATTTTGTCTAGAATTTTACGCATTGCAAGATATTTATAACGTAAAATTAATAAAGGGTGAATATGATAAAAGCTATGTGGATCAGAATCATATTGTAATTATTGCTACAGATAATAAAGAGACAAATGACGGTATAAAAAAATACTGTGATAGAAAAAGTAAACTATATGTACACTGCGCGGATTATAGACAAGGATTATTTGTAACGCCAGTTCAAAGAAATACACCTAATATAAAATTTGCATTACATACTAAAAACAGTAGCCCTAAAACAGCACTTTTCATGTCAAAAGTTGTAGAAGATAAACTTTGTGAGTATGAAGGTTTTATAGATTATACATGTAGCATGAGAAATATGGTAAAGAAGAGTGAAGTCAAAAAGGAAATTATGAATTTCGTATGTAGTGAAGATTTCTACTTTTTTTATACTAAGGGAGTGCAAAATACTATTTTAGAAATGTTTTATGAAGCTGAATTTGGGATAGTTGAGAATTGAAAGATTAAAGTTAAAGGAGGAGTAGGTTTTGAAAATTAATATAGGAACTAGGAGAAGTGAACTTGCACAAGTACAAGCAAATACAGTTACGGCTATGATTAAAAAAAAGTTTAACATTGACTCTGAAAAGATA
>DAVZGU010000458.1:0-2358 GCA_052274215.1 Clostridium sp.
CTATTGCCTATTCCTTAAAAATTTCATTTTGAATGTAATATATCTCATTGACTTGTTACATTCAAAGTAACATAACGGCCTTAATTCATTCCATAAAAAAAGAAGGTGTTAACCCTCTCTTACAGTTCATATTCTTTTATGTGTCTATATAATGTTGCTTTGCTTATGTTCAATAGTTTTGCAAATTCAACACCTGTTACTTCTTTATTTTTCCACTTACTATAATACTTATTAAACTCTTTAGGCCGACTTCTAGTAGGTCTACCCAACTTAGCACCTTTGTTTTTAGCATTCTTTAGTCCTTCTATAACTCTACACTGTATTTTCTCCTGCTCCTTGTCCGCTATATAAGACAAGAAGTTGATAAGCATATTGTTGATGGTATAGTCTAGTTTGTTGTCTCCTGTGCTTACTAAAGTGTATCAAGTATTATTACTTTTATACCTCTTTCAAAGAAGTATTGTAGTTCCTTTGGGGTATCCATGAAATTACACCCTAATCTATCAAGTTCTTTAATTAGGAATAGCGACAACATTTCCGATAAAACCCACGTTAAGGGGTGGAGCCAACTTTCTTACTTTGCCCCTGGTTACACGGATGCTAATACTACCCCAACATCTGTGTAAAAATACACCACTTACAAGGAATAACTAACCACTTACTGTTTTTATATTTACAAGAAAAAAAATAGTGAATATAATGAAAATGTGGAGAGTGAAAATATGAAAATACGAATCGAAGTAGATAATAAAATAAACGAAGATGAAGTTATTATTAGATGTAGTGAACTTAATGAAGATGTTAAAAATATTCAAATTATGTTTCACGATATGCTGTTACACAAGAAACGAATAACTTTTTATAGAGGTGATACTGAGTATTATCTTTCTTTGGAAGAAATATTGTTTTTTGAAACTGAACAAAATGGTATTTGTGCACATACCATTGACAATATATATAGTGTGAAATATAAGCTTTACGAACTTGAAGAGTTCTTGCCAGGATATTTTATGCGAGTTTCAAAATCAACAATTCTAAATACAAATCATATTTACTCCATAACACAAAGTCTATCATCATCAGGTAAGGTTGAATTTCAAAATACTCACAAGCAGGTATATGTTTCAAGATATTATTATAAACCACTAAAAATTAAATTATTAGAAAAGAGGAAATGATATGAAAAAAGAAATGGTTTTTTGGGGAATTTTATTTATACTAATGGGAGTTTTCTTGATTATAAGTAAACTTGGATACTTTCCTAATGTAAATGTAATTAGTTTGCTGTTAACGGCTTTTTTAGTAGCGGTTATTGTGAAGAGTTTAGTTCGACTTAATTTTGCAGGTGTTTTATTTCCTATTGCATTTATTTGTATAATATATGATAAGCAATTAGGGATTACAAATATTACACCTTGGACTGTACTCATAGCAGCGCTACTTGGTAGTATTGGTTTTTCTATGATCTTTCATAAGCATACTAAATGTGTTAATTTCAAATTTGATAGTGAAGATTATAAGTTTGAGAAAATTGATGTAGAAGACGAAAGCCATGTTAGAATTAAAAATTCATTTACTTCTAGTATTAAATATATAAATACAGATAATTTTGAGCAAGCGGATTTTAATTGTTCTTTTGGAGCTATGAAGGTATATTTTGATAAGGCAATCATGAGTAATAATAATGCTATAGTTAGGATTAATGCTTCTTTTTCAGGAATAGAACTATATATACCCAAAGAATGGAATGTTGAGGATAAAACTAATGTAGTTTTAGGTTCTATTAATGAAAAGAATAGAAACAATCAAGTAACAACAAATACTTTAACATTAGTTGGCGATATTAAGTTTTCAGGAGTAGAAATAATTTACATCTAATTAAATGAAAAAATATAAAAAATGGAAGGTGCTAAATAGGGGTCTGTGTAGTAACGGAAAGAAAACCCAGAACACAGGTCCTAAAATTCACCATCTAAGTTTCATTTAAAGATCCTAAAGGTCTAAGCTACCATTTTTCAATCTCCTTTTGCAAATAAAATGAATATCGCCCAACAATATTGATATGCTCATCATCTACAGCCATTCCCTTTTCGCTTAAAGTATCTATGGCAACCGTCATATATCGTGTATTCCAAAGTACTATTGAATTCACCAAAAGTCCCAACACGCCTAACTGTTCTTCTTGACCTTCTTTATAAGAGCATTGCAATTCTCCACGCTTTCCATAAGAAACTGCTCGTATGGGGGTAGCACCAACATTTATCTTATTCACACCAACAGGAATAAAAAAAACTTTAAATCAGGTAATATCAATACTTCTACAACTCTGATATGTAATAATTTTAATAATAAAACAAA
>DAVZGU010000459.1:0-2345 GCA_052274215.1 Clostridium sp.
CTCCCACTTCTATAAGTGGGAGTTACATACCCTAACAAATAGAAAACTTCAGTGGAAGTATAAATCTCCTTCTGAAGTCGTCAATGCATCTTCTGCGAAGCTGTTGCAGCACCGCAGGTGATGATTTAACATAATGAATAGAAAGGCCACGCAACAACTAAAAGTCTCAAGCTTCCTTAACTAAAGGTGATTATGCCGAAATACATTCGACGTAATCACCTTTTGCTTTGTTTAAATATTTGTTTGTTTAGATTATATGACAAAGCAACACATAGATAATTAATGAAAACCGTTTGTTTGAAATTGGTTATAAAGCTAATAAACAGTTGTTGGTTTCAGTATACTTTAAACGGAAATTATGTTAATATATAGGAAGTAGTTCAAAAGGAGTTGTTTATATGAACATTGCTTACTCTCGAGTGAGTTCAAATCAAGAAAATGACGATAGGCAATTTGCAGATTTTAAAAATTACAATATAGAAAAGTGGTTTAATGAAAAAATAAGTGCAGTAGACATTTGCCCTCAATTAAATGCAATGATGGACTTTATGAGAAGTGGAGATACAATTTATGTATGGGATTTCAGTATGCTTGCAAGGTCAACAAATGAACTTATAAATATAGGTGAACAGTTAGAAAGTAAAGGTATCAATTTAAGATGTCTTAAGGAAAATTTGGATACAAGTACCACCACGGGTAAATTTATGTTCACAATGATTAGATCAATTAACGAATTTCAGCGAGCCAATTCATTAGAACGACAAAAAAAAGGCATTGCAACTGCAAAAGCAAAAGGGAAGTACAAAGGCCGTAAAAAAATAAATTACCCTTTAAATTGGAAAGAAGTTTATGCCAAATATAAGAATAGAGAATTAACAGGAACCAAAGCAATGGAATTATTAAATCTAAGAAGAAATACTTTTTATAAATTAGTGGATGAATATAAATCAACAAAATAATTAGTAAAAAGAAAAAATGAATTATAAAGGGTTATGTTTTAAAAAAACAAAACTATTGTATAATGTTGAGTAGAAGGATTGTTAAAAAATTTTTAGTGTCAACTTTTTATTATGAAAGGGGTATAAAAATGATAAGGGAAGCCGTCGAAAATGATTTGATTGATATTTTAGAAATTTGTAATGATGCCATATTAAATACAACAGCTGTCTATGATTATAAAATTCACACAATTGATGACAGAAAACAATGGTATGAAAAAAAGAAGCAAGAGGGGTATCCAATATTAGTGGTTGAAGAAAATAATAAGATTATTGGATTCGCTACATTTGGACCATTCAGAGCATGGCCTGCATATAAATACACTATTGAACACTCTATTTATGTTAGTGGTAACTGTAGAAACAATGGCATAGGAACACTACTAGCTAAAGAACTAATAGGAATTTCCAATGAAAGAGGATTTGCAACCATGGTGGCGGGAATTGATGAATCAAATGAAAAAAGTATTAAATTACACGAAAAGTTAGGGTTCGTGTATTCAGGTAAGATAAATAAAGCTGGATTTAAATTTGGAAGGTGGCTAAATCTTGTTTTTTATCAATTAGAGCTTAAAGGCCCCGAAAACCCAATAGATGGTTAGTGTGTAAATTTTATGATAATTATACAAATACATAGAGAGTAGGGAAATAGAATGGCTGAGTTATGTGATATTTATAATAGTAGCGGTAATAAAACTGGGGCGGTCTTTGTGAGAGGCGAAGATTTGAAAGATGGAGAATACCAACTAGTCACAGATATATGGATTATTAATAATAATTTGCAGATATTGATTCAGAAGAGGTCTGAGACTAAAAATCTTTCTCCAAATATCTGGGCAACCCATGGTGGATGTGTAAGCACAGAAGAGACTGGTCTAAATGGTTGTATAAGAGAGGCCTATGAAGAGATTGGAATTGTAGTTAAATCTAAAGATATAAAACCATTAACTAGAATTATAAGTAAAAAATTAATTATGGATAGCTATATAGTTGTACAGGAATTTACTCTTTCATCTGCCGTATTACAGTCAGAGGAAGTTAGCGATATAAGATGGGTGTCACTTAATGAATTAGTACATATGGTTAAAGATAAACACTTTTTTAATTATCAAGAACTACCATATGTAATTAGCTTTATTAATAACCAAAAATTAATTAGAGGACTATAACCTTTATATCTTATGATTTGCAATCTATTATAATACAGTTTGTTTCTCAAGAGCAAAGGTGTGTTATTGAATAGTCACAATTTCATTAATCTAATAAATAATCAAAAATACTCCATAATAATTTGAGGCCACTGAAAAACTATATGAAAAATCGTCATCTAATTAAAGATGGCGATTT
>DAVZGU010000460.1:0-2340 GCA_052274215.1 Clostridium sp.
TTCCTTGAGTAATTAGATTCAATTTTTAAGAAAGCGTATCTTGCTAGATTATATAACGAATGTATATTAAACAAATACTCATTTTTTTCCATAAAATATCCCCTTATATGTTAGTTTAGCATTAATAGGAATTATTATTTCACACGCCTATCTAACATTCAACATTGTATCAAAAATGTTATACCAAATCAATAAAAGGATTTTCTCTTATAACAAAATATATGTTTTTTATTGTTTTTTGTGTAAAATATGATATAATAAATACGTTATATAGTATTTATTATCACGTATACTTAAATACAGTTTTGTTGTTTATAAATTTTAATATCAAAAACTAATATATTTGGAGTAAAGTAATATTCAAGTATAATAATATTAAAAATAATTATATTTGGAGTAAAGTTATACTCATATATATCTATTTTTAATATTCGAATGCTAATTAAAATAATACTCTTTTATAGTTATTTTTAATATTCGAATACTAATTAAAATAGAGGAGTGAAAATTATGTTCGTCCCAAAACTATTTACCTGTTTAAAAGATTATTCTAAAGAGCAGTTTTTCAAAGATTTTACTGCTGGAATTATTGTTGCTATTATTGCTCTCCCCTTAGCTATAGCTCTTGCCATAGCTTCTGGTGTCTCTCCCGAAAAAGGAATTTACACAGCAATTGTCGGTGGATTTGTAGTCTCTTTGCTTGGAGGAAGCAGGGTTCAAATTGGTGGTCCCACTGGTGCTTTTGTAGTTATTGTATTTGGCATTGTTGAAAAATATGGCATTGATGGCCTAATTGTGTCTACAATACTTGCAGGCATCTTCCTTATAATAATGGGACTTCTTAAATTTGGTGGTATGTTAAAGTTTATTCCCTACCCTATTACCACCGGATTTACAAGCGGTATTGCTATTATTATTTTCTCCACTCAGATTAAAGACTTCTTTGGGCTAACCATGCAAACCGTGCCTGCAGACTTTGTCCCTAAATGGATTGCTTATTTTAATAGCTTAAACACTTTAAACATCCAAAGTATGCTTATTGGTATTCTTTCACTTTTAATAATTATATTTTGGCCTAAAGTAAATAAAAAAATTCCAGGCACCCTTATCGCAATAGTGATAGCCACTATATTAACCCTTGTATTTAATTTGAATATAGAAACTATCGGAAGCCGTTTTGGTGAGATTTCAAGTTCATTGCCTAGTATTTCTCTTCCTCATACTTCTTTTAGTATGATAAAAGAACTCATGCTTCCAGCTCTAACAATTGCAATTTTAGGTGGAATAGAATCTTTACTATCTGCAGTAGTCGCTGATGGTATGATTGGTGGTTCACACCGATCTAATATGGAACTTGTAGCTCAAGGGTTTGCTAATATTTGTTCTGGTCTCGTGGGAGGAATTCCTGTAACTGGTGCAATAGCACGAACCGCTGCTAATGTAAAAAACGGTGGCAGAACTCCTGTTGCGGGTATTGTTCATGCTTTAGCACTACTAGTAATACTTTTATTGTTTATGCCATATGTAAAACTTGTACCTATGTCGTCTTTGGCCGCAATATTAATTATAGTGTCGTACAATATGGGAGAATGGGAATCCTTTAAGCAAATATTTAAAGCTCCTAAAAGTGATGCCTTAGTTCTCTTAGTTACTTTTTCTTTAACACTCTTCTTCGATTTAGTAATTGCTATAGGAATAGGCTTACTTCTTGCATCGTTACTATTTATGAGAAGAATGGCAGATGTTACAGATGTACGATTTATTCTTGATGAACATGAAGACGAAGACCAAATAGAGCTTATAGATAGTATAAAAACTCCAGAAAATGTATCTCTATATGAAATTAATGGACCTTTCTTTTTCGGTGCAGCAGATAAATTTGTACATGCAATTAGAGAAATAGGTATTCCCACTAAAATTTTAATTGTAAAAATGTCAAATGTACCTGCTATCGATGCTACAGGATACCATGCTTTAACAATGCTTTACTCTCTTTGCACAAAACATCACACTCAGTTAATAATATTAAATCTTCAAGAACAGCCTTTTAACGCTCTTGAAAAATATGGGTTTATAGATGTTCTAGGAAAAGAAAATTTCTGCAGTAATGTTGAAGAAGCTATTGATAGGGCCAATTTATTACTGAAAACACCTAAAGTCTCATTAAAAAACTAAAATTTATAAAATAGTAAGAGATATCCTAACTATACTAAAAAGTACATTGGCATAAGTCAGTGTACTTTTTATTGTTTAAACTCTACCTGATTTCGCATACAAACATTCTTCAAAAGTATATTTTTATCAACTATTATATATTTAAAATAAAAAATATGCCTTATT
>DAVZGU010000461.1:0-2338 GCA_052274215.1 Clostridium sp.
TAACAAGCATTGGTTGCATCATAATACCATCATTAGCAACAGCGCTTACAACTAATGCCATTTGCATAGGAGTAGCTAAAACCTCCGCCTGGCCTATAGCACTTTGAGCGATATTACCTTTCTCATAGCTTTTATAGCTTGGGAATCTACTATTCTCTATAGTTAACCCTTCAGATGGGATATTCTTGTTAAAATAAAACTTTTCTGCGGTTTCCTTTAGTGCTTTATTTCCTAAATCAATACCTAAAGACCCAAAAAACGCATTACTAGAATGTTCATAAGCAGATTTAAAATTTAAACTTCCTAAAACCTCGTCATCAAAGTTTTTCAACAGTTGTGTTCCATTGACAACTAATTTACCATTATCCTGGTATCCCTTATTATAAACATTAGTGATATTTTCTAAAGCGCTTATCGCCGGAATAGTTTTAAATACAGACCCTGGTGGATATAGCCCAGATGTTGCTCTATTAAGTAGTGGCGTCCCTTCTTTATCTGCATTTAAATCTTTCATATCTTTTTCTAAATTATTTGGGTCATAAGATGGATTAGATACCATAGCTAAAACTTCTCCAGTTTTAGGATTCATCGCCACTATCGCACCTTTACATCCTGTATCCTTTAAAAGTTCATAAGCTTTATTTTGAAGCTTTGAATCAAGAGTAGTTCTTAATCCATTTCCAACTTTTTCTTCAGCATCTTTACTAAAGAAAACAAACTTTGGAATTGCCGTCTCTCCAGCCCCCATAAGTTCTTTATCATATTTTTTTTCAAGACCAGCAAGATTATATACAGTGTCCATATACCCTATAGCATGGGCAAAAACTGGACCCTCTAAATATTCTAGTTTTTGAGACGTTTCACCTGTTTTCGTACTTTTTGTTAAAGCTTTCATATCTTTATCGTAAATTGTTCCCCTTAATACCTTATTTCTCTCAGCCGAAGTTCTCCTATTAAATGTACTATCTAAAATCTTTTCACTTCTAAACATATATGAATAAGTTATGTAGGAAATTAAAGCAATAAGAAGTATTAAAAACACCAACATGACCTTTTTTATATTATCTACGAAATCATTCATAACTTTGACCGTCCTCCGAAATTTTTTGAAGTATACCTAGCGAAAAGAAAGTTATTAACATAGAACTACCTCCAGAACTAACTAATGGTAGCGTTATACCTGTTAGTGGAATAGCTCCAACTACCCCGCCTACTATAACCAATACTTGGGCAGCTATCATCGTGCTATAACCTACTGCAAGTAGCCTTGTAAATTTATCTTTACTATAAACAGGCACCCTCATGCATCTATAAAACAGTAAGAAATACAAAATAAGGATAGCAATTCCAGTAAGAAGGCCCATCTCCTCAGAAATAGCCGAAAAAATAAAATCTGTAGTGACTACAGGAACCATTTTAGGATACCCAAGCCCAAGACCCGTTCCGAAAAGACCACCTGATGCTATAGAAATTAAAGATTGCACCACTTGAAGTCCTTCATTGTTACCATATTTCCATGGATCACCCCAAATCATAAATCTTAGACGAACATGCCCAAAAAGTTTATAGCTTATAAATCCGCCTATAACAAAAAGTCCTATGCATACTAGAACATATTTAAAATTTGAAGTAGCAATATATAACATGGTTATTGAAATAGCAAAAAATAAAAGTGCTGATCCTAAATCCGTTTGCTTTACCATGAACCCAAGGGATATCATAACTACAATTCCAGGCTCAATTAACGATTTAATTTTCATAAATTCTGACTTTCCCTTAAGATTTTCTCCATAATTCTGTAATGCTGCTGCTAAATATGCTACCAAAGCTAATTTAGCAAATTCTGATGGTTGAAAAGTAAATCCACCAATAGATATCCAGTTTTTAGCTCCATAAAGCGACTTCCCCAATATAGATCCCAATGACATAAGTACAAGAGTACACACCATATAAACATATTTGTACTTTCCAAACTTAGCTAAGTTAGGGAAAAGCACTACCACTAAAATGAATATGGCAATTCCAACTGCATAAAAAATAAGTTGTTTAAGTGCAACAGAGGAGTTTAGCCTATATAACATGGCCATACCTATAACCGCTAAAACATTTGAAAACAGTAAAATATATTTGTCACCATCTGGGAAAAATCTTCTTATTATAAAATGAGAATACGCAAACATTAAGCATATTATTGCGCCCATTATTAATGCACCTTTATCAAATCCATTTTTACCAATAAAAAACATATTAACAAATAAAACTATGCATAAAAGGTAAGTATACCTTAGAAGCTTTCGCTCATCCTTTATTCTTTCCATACTATCACCTCGCTCGCACT
>DAVZGU010000462.1:0-2337 GCA_052274215.1 Clostridium sp.
ATTGTCTGCAAAATCTGTTGATTATTCTGAAATATAACTTTTTATATGTTTAACTGCCTCTCTAGCAGACTTCATTTGAAGATTGTTATCTTTCCACGAACCTATACGAGCTACCATTTCATCGGTATTTATTCTTTTTTCTTCTTTATTTTCATTTTCCATATCTAATACCTCCAATTCAAACTATTATATAATGTTATATACCATTATGTTAAATTAATAAACTATTGTCTTATTATTTTGATTCTATTCATATAATTAAAGCATAAGAAAACCCCCAACTAATTTATTAATTAGTCGAGGGTTTACTGGTGGAGGTGAATCATGATAGGTTAAATCCACTATATAAAGGGGCCTTCCTTTTTAATATTATTTCACCTATTAACTTATACCTCCCATACTCATCTCATTTATGATTTTAAACTATCTGATACTCCTTTGAAGAAATTTCCAATAGAATCACATACGCCTGAGAACCAACTTTTAGTCTTATCACTCTCTAATGTATTTTTCATTGTACTAGCTACACCCTCAAGCTGCCCTTTTACTTTGCTGTAATCCAAGTTTAATTTATTTACATTTGTCATTAATCCAACAATACCACTAACATCATCTTTAGACAGATTGTAATTATAATTATTTGTTACATTATTTACTATTTTTGTTATACCTTCCTCATTCTTAGGCTTATCTTTTATAACTTCACTCTTTACTTCATTGATTAATCCCGCAGCTTTATCTTGTCCAATTTTTTCACCTAGTTTGCCTGTAACTGCGACCTCTTCATTAGCTGTTTTCTTTGTACTTTCATCTAATTTCTTACCGTCTTTACTATTTTCGAATCCCTTTAGTATGCCAGTCATAGCTGCCGTACCTGATACAGCGAATGGTGCAGAAACTTTAACATTAGCATTCTCAATTTCTGCTGTAATTAGGGCATTCTTTATCATACTAGCATTTACCCAAGTTACATTATTTGTATTCACTACTAAACCACCAGTAGTTGTTGGCTCAATATAAGAACATGATATCGCCTTATTACCTAATTGAGCTCTAGATACTGTACCTCCTAGATATTTCTTCTCCTCACTAGCTGTAACTTCAACAACACTCGCACTATTCCTATCTACATCAAAATACTTTAGCATGTCCTCTTTCTGTTGATTCGTCAAATCATACCCTATAGTAACACTCTTATATGAATCAGCATATACATTGTTTATAGGTGTTACAAACAAACTTGCTGTTAACATTAAACCAAAGACTAATTTCTTATTCATTTAACAAGACCTCCATATTCCACATTATTTTACTGCTATGACTTAGATATATTATAACCTAAACTATACTAATTTGGTAAATGGTTTTTTTTACTATTAAGTATCAAAGTAATCTTTTAATTTCCTTGGTCCTGCAAGTACTACCTTGTCTACGAACAAAGTTCCATCCTCCTTTGTGTTAACATACCATTTTACAAGTTTGATATTGCCAAAGTCAATTTCCATTGCTGTTATGCATCGAGGATGAACACAGCTTCCATCATTGAAGTATGGAGGCTCACCTACGTCAGGAAACATAGGCCTATGTGTGTGTCCTGCGACCATCATCTGTTTTTCTTTTATTACCCATTCAATAAGCTTTTTTTCTACTGCTTGTTTTTTATGATAATTCTGTGCTGTTCTAGTTGGATCATTTACTCCAAAGAAGTTAAGAGGTCTCCATAAATACCTAACTAAAAATCTGGTTAATCTCCATATTTTATCATTTATACAATCCACTTGATGTCCATGTATTAGAAAGATTTTGTCATTAGTAACTTTATGCCTCAAGACTATCCCCTCATGGAGCCTAATATTATCGAATAAAGGAATATACCTTTTCTTGAGCTCATCAAAATATTTGTATAAATTATTTTTTACAAATTTATTATTTCTTTTTACTATATCGTGGTTTCCAAAAATAAAATTGAGCCTATGTTCATTATAAAATTTAGATAGCAACCAGAAAACATCGCTATGTACCCTCTTAATGTCAGAAAGTCTTTTGTTCTCCCAAAGTTCATCTCCATCACCAATCTCTATATAAGTATAATGTTCGTCATAGTAATGAGTTAAGGCCGCAAAATAGATATTTTGATTCTTTGAAAAATCATCTGACCAGTTTCCATCTCCTCTATGGCAATCACTCATTAAAACAATCTTGGAGGAATCGTCAAAAATAATTTCCTCCGATGACTCAAAAACTTTAGATAAATGTTTTAATGTATTCATTTTTTCCCCCTCTAAACCACCAGATTCTTCTATATTTAAATATATTACAATGTTTACTCATAAAGAA
>DAVZGU010000463.1:0-2328 GCA_052274215.1 Clostridium sp.
TTCTAAGATGTGGCAAACTAAAGGTTGAACTATTTGGACGTGGAATGGCATGGCTGGATACTGGAACTCATAGAGGGTTACTTGAAGCCTCTAATTTTGTTGAGGCCATTCAAACAAGACAAGGGCTATATGTTGCTTGTTTAGAAGAAATTGCTTATAGAAAAGGCTTTATAGATAGGCAGCAATTGATAAAGCTTGCAGAACCGTTACTTAAAGTGGAATATGGCAAATATCTATTAAATATAGCTGATGAACTTAAGGATGTTTATAAAGAGGCAGCAGCTTCAATAGAATAAAAGCTTAAGATTTAATTGACACTAATAATTATTATGTTGGAGGTAAAATTATGAAAACTTATTTGGTGACAGGCGGAGCGGGATTTATTGGTTCTAATTTTGTTATATATATGTTAGGTAAATATTCAGATATAAAAATAGTTAATTTTGATAAATTAACTTATGCGGGAAATCTTGAGAACTTAAAGGCTATAGAAAACAATGCAAACCATATTTTTGTACAAGGTGATATATGTGATAAGACAGCAGTGGAAAACTTATTTAAAAAATATGACATAGATTATGTAGTAAATTTTGCTGCAGAGTCACATGTTGATAGAAGTATAAAAGAACCTGAAATATTTGCAAAAACTAACGTATTAGGTACAGTTAATCTTTTGAACGTAGCAAAAAATGCTTGGGAAACAGAGACTGGATTTAAAGAAGGCGTGAAATATTTACAAGTTTCTACAGATGAAGTGTATGGTTCACTTGGTGAAACTGGATATTTCGTAGAAAGTACTCCACTAGATTCTCATAGTCCATATTCATCAAGTAAAGCTGGAGCAGATTTAATGGTTAAAGCATATGCTGATACTTTTAAAATGCCAGTGAATATTACAAGATGTTCTAATAACTATGGTCCATTCCAATTTCCTGAAAAATTAATACCGTTACTAATAAATAACTGTTTAAATCATAAGGACTTACCAGTATATGGTGATGGTATGAACATAAGAGATTGGCTTTATGTAGAAGATCATTGTAAAGCTATTGATATGGTTATAAATAGTGGTAGATTAGGTGAAGTCTATAACGTTGGTGGACATAATGAAAGAACTAATATGCAAATAGTTAAAACTGTTATCAGCTATTTAAATGAAAGCGTAGACAAAGAAATAACAGAAGCTTTAATTAAATATGTAGAAGACAGAAAAGGACATGACAAAAGATACGGAATAGATCCAGTTAAAATTAAGGAAGAATTAGGATGGTATCCTGAAACAACTTTCGAAGTAGGAATTAAGAAAACAATCCAATGGAATTTAGATAATAAGGATTGGATGAATAACGTAACTTCTGGTCAATATCAAAAATATTATGATAAAATGTATGAAGGAAAGTAGGGTGAAGTATTAATGGGACAATTTACATTTACTAAAACAGGAATAGAAGACCTATATGTTATAGAGCCAAAGGTGTTCGGTGATAACAGAGGATACTTTATGGAAACTTATAATTATGAGGAATTTAAAGCAGCAGGGCTCGATATGGTGTTTGTACAAGACAATCAATCTATGTCTACTAAAGGGGTTTTAAGAGGGTTACACTTTCAAACTAAACATACTCAAGGAAAACTTGTTAGAGTAATAAAGGGTGAAGTTTTTGATGTAGCTGTGGATTTAAGAAAAGGGTCAGAAACTTTTGGTAAATGGTATGGAGTACTACTAACTGAAGAGAATAAAAAACAATTTTATGTGCCAGAAGGCTTTGCACATGGATTTTTAGTTACATCTGATGAAGCAGAATTTGTATATAAATGTACTGATTTTTATCATCCGGAATTTGATTGTGGCTTGTTATGGAACGATCCAGATATTAATATAGAATGGCCAATAGATGGAACTTTCGAAGTGCTTTTATCAGAAAAGGATAAAATTCAAAAGAAATTTAGTGAATTAGATATAGCATTTACATACTAAAGTATAAATACAAGTGAAATTATTACTAGGTGTTTGGGTTACTCATGTATAAACCAAATACCTAGTAATAATAATTTCTTTATGAAAAAGAATTTTACGACATATATATATTAAAGATATTCAGCAGAATGAGAGGGAAATATGAGAAAAACTTACTTTAATGCTACTATACTAGACGAGAGACCAACAGGATTGGGTATTTATTGTAATAATATTATCGCTAATATGGATGATAATATTATTGATAATTACATATTTACTGATAAAATAAAAAAAATTGACAATAAAAAAATAAGTAGTAAAAGTGTTTTTATAAAATGTAAAACGAAAAAAATATAATTTCAGTTTTT
>DAVZGU010000464.1:0-2327 GCA_052274215.1 Clostridium sp.
TACATTGTTGATATTAAATAATGATATATCAATAGAGGACATTACAATAAACAAACTTAAATTTAATAATATTTTAGAAATAGAAGATAAGTTTAATTGTAGGATATGTGCAGTTTCTAAAAGGGGGGGAATTATTATACCAAATAAAAATGAACTATTGGAAAAGGGTGATAAAATAATTTGTAGCATAAATAAGGAGAATAAAGAAAAGTTAGTAAAGGCAATAATGAGGGAGAAACTTAGATGAGAGCAATAGTAGTTGGTGGTGGAAAGGTAGGATACTATCTTGTTAAAGCATTAAAAGAAAAAAAACATCGAGTAGTGTTAATAGAAAAGAATACAAAAATTTGTGAAAAGATTGCTGAAGAACTTGAAGTAGATGTAATATGTGGGGATGGCTCAGATGTTGAAGTATTAAAGGATGCGGATATAGAGCAAGCTGAAGTAGTAGCTGCCGTAACGGGAAAAGATGAGGAAAACCTGGTAATATGTCAGATGGCTAAAGTAAATTTTAATATTAATGAAACAATAGCTAGAATCAACAATCCTAAAAATACAGCAATTTTCGAGGCACTAGGAGTAGATAAGACTGTATGCAGCACACAAGTAATTTGTAATTTGATAGAGGGAGAATTTAATAGCGAACCACTGAAAATTATAGAAAGCATAAATAAAGGAGAAATGACATTAGTAGAAGCAAAAATAGATAAAAGAAGCGCATGGAAGGATAAATCTGTAGAGCAGTTAAATATACCTAAGGAATGTGTAATACTATCAATAATAAGAAGTGGGGAAGTAATTTTTCCAAGAGGCTGCGTAGATATAAAAGAAGGTGATAAAGTACTTATTATCACAAATACAGATAAAAAGAATGATGTAGAAAAATCTATAATTGGAGGGTAAATATATTATGACTAATAAAAAAATCATAGGCGGCGTAATTACCGAGATAGGATATACACTAACATTTTTATTTGTTTTATATGGCATTAATATGATTTTAGCAAGGTGATTATATGAAAAAAATGACAAAAAACTTTGATGATTTTAAAATAATAAATTTTTATGTAGGATATGTAATAATGGGAACTGCAAGTTTAATGTTGATACCCATATTGATCTCATTGATATTTAAGGAATGGAGCGCGCTTTTAGATTTTGTTATTAGTATAAATATAGCGATTAGTTTAGGTATAGTTCTTATGCTCACAGGTAAAGACAAGGTTGATAAAGTAAGGCTGCAATGGAAGCATGGGTTAATTATTGCATCTAGTTCATGGCTTATATTAACTTTGTTATGCGCGGTGCCTTACGAGCTTAGTGGAAATACAACATCTTTCTTAGATGCATGTTTTGATGTTATGAGTGGATTTACAACCACAGGAGTCCTACTTATTCAAAATCTTGACCATCTTTCTCTAGGGCTAAATATGTGGAGACACATTCTTACATTTGTTGGAGGACAAGGCATGGTAGTACTAGCTTTAAGTTTTATGGTAAACCATACTTTAGGCGCTTACAAAATGTATGTTGGTGAAGGTAAGGATGCAGAACTTGTACCTAATGTAAAAAACACAGCAAGAATTATATGGAAAATAAGTATTGTATACTTAATTGTAGGTACTACTATGCTTTGGATTAATGGAATGTTTATAGGCATGCAGCCTGTAAGTGCTTTTTTTCATGGATTATTTATTTTTATGTCTGCGTGGAGTACAGGTGGATTTGCACCAATGTCTCAAAATATTCTGTATTATCATAGTCTTTCCTATGAGTTATTAACAATGATTTTCTTTGTCATTGGTTCTTTAAATTTTGCATTACATTATGCAGTATGGCAAGGCAACAAAAAAGAGATATTCAAAAATATTGAAACACAGAGTTTTTTTATAACAGCTTTAATTATTTCTTTTTTTACAGCATTAAAACTAACAAATTCAGGTGTATATAGTAATGGCATATCAGTTTTTAGAAAAGGTATATATAATGTATTATCAGCGCATACGACTACAGGGTTTGGGAATCTTTATGCCAGACAGTTTGCTACTGAATGGGGCGATTTTCCTGTGGTTATGCTTATAATAGCAATGCTTATAGGTGGATCAGCATGTTCTACGGCAGGTGGGTTTAAAGGATTAAGGGTAGGAGTGGTTTTTAAAAGTATAATTGCAGAGGTAAACAAATTATTAAATTCTGACAGAAAAATAAAGGTATTTAAATTTCATCATATAAAGGAAATTATTCTAGAGGATGGAATGGTGAAATCTGCTTACCTAATAATAATATTATATATAATATTATTTTTTATAGGCACTGCTTTGGGAACC
>DAVZGU010000465.1:0-2324 GCA_052274215.1 Clostridium sp.
TGGATTTAGCAATGAGGTAGAAAATAGTTATTTCTTATATAAAGGCTATACCCACGATGGGAGTTTAACTCCTTTACAAAAATATACTATTATTGATGGAGAAGTAAAAAAACACATTGATGTGATTAATCATGGCATTATTATTATAGATTTATATGAAGAAAGCATATACCTACATAGCTATTTTAAGGACAGTAACTATATTACAGGCTATTTAATTAAAGAAGAAACAAACTCGAAACTAAACAAAACTTTAATTTTCAGTAATGAAAAAATCAAAATAAATATTAAGAATATTAATAAATCTGATACCATTCTTGTAGTTGATGATTTTATAAATAAATTTATCATATAGAAAAGCTCTCCTACCCGGAGAGCTTTTTTTATATTCAGAATACATAATCTAAAACTCCGCACAAAACATGGTAGATGCATATCTATTCAGTGAAGACAAAGTGAAACCTGCTGAAATATCGTTATATAAGGAGGATTATGTTAATGGCTATATTATGTTTTGATTATGGACATGGAGGAGAAGATAGTGGTGCCTGCTATAAAGGCAGAAAAGAGAGTAATGATGTACTAAGTTTAGGAAGAGCAGTAGCCGCAGATGTTAGAAGGCATGGAATCACTGTAAATGAAACAAGAACCAATGACTCTGCAATAAGCCTTAGGGAAAGAAGTAACTTTGAAAATAGAAATGCTTATGATTATTTCATATCCTTTCATAGGAATGCTTATGAGCCAGAAAAAGCTAAAGGTGTTGAAACATATACTTATTTAAATCCAGGAGCAAAGTCTAGAGAATTAGCAGATGGTTTGCAAAGTGCTCTTGTAGCCTTGGGTTTTGTAAACAGAGGCGTAAAGTCAGCTAATTTTCATGTGTTAAGAGAAACAAAATCTCCATCGGTGCTTGTTGAGATTGGTTTCATCGATAGTACAGGAGATAATAATTTATTTGATAAAAAAAGAAATGAAATCATAAGGACACTCGCAAAAGCTATTTTAGCTAGGTTAGGTGTCGTTTACCTTGAACCTTCAGCACCAACACCACCAATAAGTGGAGAAACTCTTTATAGGGTTATGGCAGGCTCCTACTGCGTAAGAGAAAATGCTGAGAATCAAGTTAAGAAGTTAAAGTCAGTAGGCTTTGATGCAACAATTATGATATTTAATAAGTAATCACTAGCCTCTCAGCTTTCCCTTTAAGGTTTATATCTAATAACTCCGCGCAAAAGCATAGTGCCTGTGAGGGCACTATGCTTTTTTGCCTATTGTATATCTTTTTATATTTAGATACATAATGTATACATACCCTTAAATAAATAAAAATCTGTTAATCTTATTAATAGGGAAGGATGTAGTATCTATGCTAAAATTTATAATCATTGCAATTGTATTACCTACTATATATATTTTCTATGCTAGCTTAATGAAGGCTGCCGGTAAGGATACCCCCGTAATTCCAGATACTAACCATAATGAAGATAAAGATAATTGAATCATCTCCTGCGGAGCTGCAACATCTTCGTAGAAGATGCATTGACCTTATCCATATAGCCCATCAACTTTTCATCTGTTTAAATCCTATTATTCTTGCCACGCTATCGCTTCATTCCTTTTTTCAATTGTCTGACCCCTTGTAGCGTTATCTTTTTCTCATTAATTAATTTTTGAATATAAGAGTGACTTTTGTAGAATACTAATGAGAAATTATGGAGATGTTATTATTGGCTTATAAAAAAAATTCATTACTAATTGTAATGTTGTCGTTGATAACATTATTATTTTATAGTTTTCTACCCCTAACTAATATCCAAAATGTTATTGCTACAAATATAACACTAGATAATAAAACATCAAATGAGAAGCGAGGAACACCACATTATGATTATATTATAGGAAAGGATCACTGGCCCCATTACCGTGTATTCTTTTGGGTCCCTAAAAGCGCTACCCATTTTACGCCTTATGCCGATAGTGGAGTTAATACAAATGTTTCAGAACACGGTGATGCTTCAAAGTGGTCCGTAGTTGTTACAGCCGAAATAAAAGATGATAGAAAATTAGTGTTCATATATGTACCTAAAACTTTTGTTTTTCTATATGGGAATGGCTTTGAGGATGTTATACACTTAAACTATTATTAGTTTTAGATATTTACTATCCATAGGAGATTACCGCAAGTTATCTCCTATGGTTTTAACGACATTTCAGAAGGAAAGTCTCCCACTCCTATAAGTGGGAGTTACATACCCTAACAAATAGAAAACTTCAGTGGGAGTATAAATCTCCTTCTGAAGTCGTTAATATTTCAGCTCCGC
>DAVZGU010000466.1:0-2311 GCA_052274215.1 Clostridium sp.
CAGTATGCATTTTACACCTCTTGTGTTTAATATTTAATAATTTATTATAACATAGCCAAGATTAAGGTGAAATTAAAGAAATAGAAAAAACAAAATATTTGGGGAATATGATATAAATGCAGGGGAAAAGGGAAAATTTACACTTGATTTTTACTTTACATAATTTATAATTTGTAGTAAAATTATTTTTGTAGTAGGGTTATATGCAATTATTTATAATAAGAGAGTAATTTGAAGTTTTAATGTCAACGATTTCACAGTGGGATTTATATTCCCACTGAAGGTTTATTTTTGTTAGGGTGTATATCTTCTTTGTATGGATGTGTGCTGTTTCGTCTCTATCTTAAACTATAGGAGGAAAAATATGAAAAAACTAATGGGCAAGTGGAATCAGATGAGTCTGGTAAAACAAATAATTATAGGTTTGATTATTGGTATTATCTTGGCTGTAACAATTCCTGAGCAAGCAAAACCAATCGTAATTTTCGGTTCTTTATTTGTAGGTGCTTTGAAAGCGATTGCACCTATATTGGTCTTATTCTTGGTTATATCTGCTATCTCTCAACACAAGAGTGGTCATCAAACAAATATAAAATCTGTTATTGTCCTTTATCTTTTAGGAACATTCTTGGCTGGACTTGTAGCGGTTATTGCATGCTTTATGTTCCCTGTAACCTTAACACTTACAGAAGGTGTTAAGAATGTTACGCCTCCTGGAGGTGTCGTAGAAGTGCTTAAAGCATTACTACTTAATGTTGTTGATAATCCAGTAAAAGCACTTTTTAATGCCAATTATATCGGTATATTGGCTTGGGGATTAGTTCTTGGCGTAGCTTTAAAAAATGCGGCTAATTCTACAAAAACAATGATTACTGATGTTTCAGATGCAGTAACCGAAATGGTTAGATGGGTAATAAACTTTGCACCACTAGGTATCATGGGTCTCGTATTTGATGCTATTGCTACAAATGGAGTAAAGGCATTACTCGGATATGGACAATTACTTGCAGTTCTGATTGGTTGTATGGTCTTTGTGGCCCTTGTTATCAACCCAATCATTGTGTACGTAAATATTCGTAAAAATCCATATCCACTTGTGTTTATGTGCTTAAAAGAAAGTGGTATTACTGCATTCTTTACACGTAGCTCAGCTGCAAACATTCCTGTAAATATGAGCCTGTGTGAAAAACTAGGTTTAGATAAGGATACGTATTCGGTATCTATTCCATTAGGCGCTACGATAAATATGGCTGGTGCAGCTGTTACAATTACTGTTTTGACACTTGCGGCAGTAAACACACTTGGAATTAAAGTGGACATCCCTACTGCATTTATCCTCAGCATACTGGCCGCTGTAAGCGCTTGCGGTACTTCAGGCGTAGCTGGTGGTTCGATATTACTAGTTCCTCTAGCGGCTAGCTTATTTGGAATCCAAAATGATATTGCTATGCAGGTGGTTGGTGTAGGGTTTATCGTAGGTGTGCTTCAAGACTCTTGCGAAACGGCACTTAACTCATCCACAGATGCACTTTTCACAGCAACAGCTGAATTTGCTAAGTGGCGTAAAGAGGGGAAAAAGATCGACGTCAATAAGGTGGCGTAAAGAAGGAAAAAAATCATTATCAATAAATAGAAATTAAATTATGGTATTGTTTTTACATCTATTGAAGCTCCTTATCGCAGTTTATAATCTACGATAAGGGGTTTTCTCTTTTGAATGAATAAGCATAAGCCTCAAGATATATTTTAAATATCTTGAGGCTTATATTCTTCTTTCAGTAAAGGAAATAAGAATAGCGCGTGTATATTTTTAGAGAAAATGTTAAATATTAGTAAGAAAGTGACAATAGATTAGGTACATATAAAAATGATTTATTGAGGCGATATATATATGAAAGATGAAAGTATTGATTCTAAGATAAATAATGAGAATATAAAAACGAAAGCAAGGAGAGCGATACAGAAGATAATGGTGGCTATGGCGAAGATTAGTAAAATGATGTATATTAGTATTATATAGTGGGATTATAGCTCGCTATTTTACAATGGAAGGAAAGTGGTAATTTGAAGGATTTTAAAATTCTTTTGGTGGAAGATGAAAAGCAAATGGCAATGTTTATTGAGATGGAATTAAATCATGAGGGATATAAAGTTGACGTAGCATATGATGGACGCGATGGCCTAAATTTATCTGAGAAAAAGGAGTATGATTTAATACTTCTTGACATAATGATACCTGGGCTCAATGGAATAGAAGTTTGTAGAAGAATAAGACAATGCTCCCAGATTCCTATAATTATGCTTACTGCAA
>DAVZGU010000467.1:0-2294 GCA_052274215.1 Clostridium sp.
GTGCACTTACTAGCACTGCAAGGAAAGACACGGCTGACGACCCAAGAATAAATATCAAAGTTCCAAATTGAGGAGGTAAAGATTCTGCGCCCCCCTCTGGATTCCAATCTCCAGAGAATATAAAATGAAATATTGAGTATCCGTGCTTTATAAAGGTATTTAACCCTTTAGTCGTCAGGAAAAATATGATTGAAAAAGTAAGAATAACTATAACAGCACCACAAAATGTTGCAAAACCACGTCCTAAATATTCATTTTTTAGTTTTAAAAATATTTTTTTCATACCATTTTTTTTCATATCATTGTACCTCAAAAAAATTATTTTAACGATATTTCAGAAGGAAAGTCCCCCTATCTTCTATAATTGGGGACTTACTACCCTAATAAGAATGAAACTTCGGTGAGGTTCTAAATCTCCTTCTGAAGTCGTTAATATTGTAGCACCGAAAGTGATAATTTAATGCAAAATAAAGACTGGTTTTACCCAGCCTTTAGAGAACATTAATCTCTTTTAGCTTTCATATCTGCCATTGGAACATACCCTAATTTTGTTATTCCTGCCTTCATTTCATCACTTACCATATAATCTAAGTATGATTTTGTTATTCCTGTAGGTTCACCTTTGGTGTACATATGTTCATATGCCCAAATCTTATATTTATCTGTGCTTATGTTTTGTGCATTTGCTTCAACACCATCAATTTTTAGTACAGTTAAACCTTCTTTATTTGCTGCATCAGCGAAGTATGATAATGCTAAATAACTTATTGCTCCATCTGTTTGTTTAACTGCTTGTTTAACAGCTCCACTTGAATCTTGAGTTAAACCAGCCACTTCTTCCTTTTTATCCAAACCAAATTCTTTAAATGTTGCTCTAGTTCCTGAAGATTTTGGTCTATTTATAACAGTGATTTTCATGTCAGCTCCGCCAACTTCTTTCCAGTTTTTTATCTTACCTGTAAATATGTCTATCAATTGTGCCTTTGTTAAAGATTCAACTTTAGATTTTGGATTTGTTACTGCTGAAATCCCTATAACACATACCTTATTGTCTTTTAATGCAGCTGCGTCAATTCCTTCTTTATCTTTTGCATATATATCTGAATTTCCTATTTCTACACTACCTTCTAATACTAATTTAAGTCCAGTACCACTACCGCCACCTTGAACATTTACAGTTGCTCCTGGGTTTTTATCTAAAAAACTCTTAGCACCTAATTCAGCTAAAGGCTGAAGTGCTGTTGATCCTGCTGCTGTTATTGTACCTGATAACTCAGTTGTTTTAGTTTTAGGTGCAGTTTTACTTGAACAACCCGTGAAAATTCCTGCTGTCATTGCAACTGCTAGTGCAGCAACCATTAATTTCAAGTTTTTTCTTTTCATTGATAATTCCCCCGTTCATTTATTTAGATTGTTTTATTAGCTACTCATCACACTTATAATATTATACCCAGAAAGTTAACTTTGTATTAAGGCAAAGTTAACTAAAGTTTAACTAATGTTAATTAAACTTTACAAAGAATAAAAATAAAGCTATCACGTTATTAACGCGATAACTTTATTTTTATTTAGCGTATGGAACTTCAACTATAAATTTACTACCCGATCCTAGCTGACTTTCCACATATATTTTTCCATTTAATTTAAGTACTATATGCTTAACAATCGCAAGTCCTAATCCAGTGCCACCTTTTGATCTAGAACGAGCCTTATCCACTCTGTAAAATCTCTCAAATATACGTGGGATTTGTTCTTTATCTATTCCAACGCCATTGTCCTTAACCCATAGAATGCATCTATCATCCTTGCTCTCTATTCCAATGCAAACACTATCTCCAGTTTCTGAGTAGTTTATTGCATTATCTACTAAGTTAATTAACATTTGTTTAAATCTATCAGCATCACCTATTACTTCTTTTACATTTTGCTGATCAACTGATAACTTGATCCCTTTCAATTCTGCTATATTTTTCATTAAGTTGTAGACATTTTCTACAATTTTATTAATGTTAATTTTTTCATTTTTAACTTCCTTTTGTTGTTCTATATGTGAAAGTGTTAAAATATCTGTACTTAATCTAGTTAATCTTTCAGCTTCTTCATTGATTATATTTAAAAATTTTTCTTTTGTCTCAGCATCATCAACATATTTTAGAGTTTCTGCAAAACCTTTAATAGATGTTAAAGGTGTTTTAAGCTCATGAGAAACATTAGCAACGAATTGTGTTCTCATATTCTCCAATTTTTTCACTTCTGTAATATCTTGAACAACTGCCACAGTGCCTATATGTTCA
>DAVZGU010000468.1:0-2288 GCA_052274215.1 Clostridium sp.
GCGCCGATGGTACTGCAGGGGTGACCTTGTGGAAGAGTAGGTTGTCGCCAGGTAAGAAAAAAACACTAAGTTTAACTTAGTGTTTTTTATTTTGGTAAAATATATTATAAGGTGATTGTCAGTCAGCTTATAATATAATAAGTTAAAGTACCATTATGTAATTAAAGAAATTGTTCATAATTCATTATCACATTTGACATTTGATTGTCATGTAAAAAGTCTATTATAAGTGTATGGGATCCCCCCTAGTAAATAAATACTCATTGTTAGCACTGGCTTTCATATAGTTAAATCATATGATGGAAAGTAAATTAGTTTATGAATCGTCTCTTAATATATTGAGATCCTTGCCTTGCATTATTTTATTCATAGTTCTCATAGAACACATTTTACCACACATAGTACAGCTATCCACATTCTCTGGTGTGGATTCTTTTCTATATCTTTTAGCTTTTTCTGGATCAATAGCAAGTTCAAACATTCTCTTCCAATTAAGATTTTGTCTTGCGGTGCTCATTTCATTATCCCAATCTCTGCTACCTGGAATATTTTTAGCTATATCCCCAGCGTGGGCTGCAATCTTTGCAGCAATAATGCCTTCACGTACATCAGCAACGTTAGGAAGTCTTAGATGTTCTGCTGGCGTTACATAGCAAAGGAAATCAGCTCCATAGCTTGCAGCCAGAGCACCACCTATGGCACTTGTAATATGGTCATAGCCTGGAGCAATATCTGTAACTAGGGGTCCTAAAATATAAAAAGGTGCACCATGACATAATTTCTTTGCGAGTAACACATTCGCTTGAATTTCATTTATTGCCATGTGACCTGGTCCTTCTATTATAACTTGTACATTTTTTTCCCAAGCTCTTAAGGTCAATTCACCAAGCACCATTAATTCATGAATTTGACAAGCATCAGTTGCATCATTAATGCAGCCAGGTCTACAGGCATCTCCAAGGCTTATAGTTAAGTCATATTTTACACATATATCTAATATCTCATCAAAATGTTCATAAAAAGGATTTTCCTTTTTGTTTAATTCCATCCAAGCATATAAAAGTGATCCTCCTCTTGATACTATATGAGTTATTCTTTTATTTCTTTTAAACACATTTGCGGTTGCTGTATTTAAACCAGCATGAATTGTTACAAAGTCAACTCCATCCATCGCATGTTTTTCTACCACATCTATAAATTCTTTAGACGTAATGTCCTGTAATTCTTTATCGTAAAAACCTAAGGCATCATATATTGGAACAGTACCTATCATAGCAGTAGAATCTGAAATAAGTCTTTTCCTAAATTCTTCAGTTTTACCAAAAGAGCTTAAATCCATTACAGCTTCAGCCTTCATATCTATAGATAACTGTACCTTTTTCATTTCCTCATCAATATCACAGCAATCCTTTGAAATACCTAAGTTTACATTGATTTTTGTTTTTAAGCCTTCTCCAACACCCTCTGGACTGAGTAATTTATGATTTTTATTAGCGGGCAAAGCCACTACGCCTCTAGCTATTTTCTCTCTTAAAACCTCTTCAGGCATATTTTCTTTTTTTGCAACAATTTTCATTTCTTTTGTTATAATACCTTTTTTCGCAGCATCTATTTGTGTTGTATACATCATTTTATAATCTCCTTTGTAGTAATAGTATTTTTAAATAAAAAAAAGCAAGCTCATAAAGAGCTTGCAACAAAAAAAGCGTTGTAAAAACTCCCTACGTTGGAATTACCCAAATCAGGTTATGAGGGTCAGTGATAATATCTCTTTCTCAGCTCATAATATGAGCTCCCCTTGTTTAATTTATTTAATTAATATTTGCCATTAGTATATTCGTAAAATAGCTTAATGTAAAGCTTTTTTTATTTACCGCTTGTCCTATAAGTGTATCCATACACTATCATATGCTATATACATATGGTATACTCTGCCTATTAAATAAATTTTTGGGAGGTTATTCTATGGAAAGATATGAAATTAATAAAAATTTAGCTCAAATGTTAAAGGGCGGAGTAATTATGGACGTTGTGAATGTGGAGCAGGCAATAATTGCAGAAAAGGCAGGGGCTTGTGCGGTAATGGCACTAGAGAGAGTACCATCAGATATTAGAAAAGAGGGTGGCGTGGCTAGAATGTCTGACCCTAGAATGATTAAAGAAATAAAGGCAGCCGTTTCTATTCCAGTAATGGCTAAAGGTAGGATAGGACATTTTGTTGAGGCGCAAATTTTGCAGGAAATAGGGGTAGATTTTATAGATGAAAGTGAAGTTTTGACTCCAGCAGA
>DAVZGU010000469.1:0-2285 GCA_052274215.1 Clostridium sp.
TTTTAAATATGCTGTAAGACTATATGCAGTGCTATTTCCTTCTATAAAATTATGTGATACTTGGTTCCATCCGTATTTTCTTGTAAAATATAATGCAATAAAAAAAACAATTATATAAATAGCAATAAATATATTCTTTTTTTTCATATTAATTATATTTTCATTTTTATCTTCGTATTCAATTTGCTTATAAAATTTGAAAAAGACTAATGCAAAAACTACATTACACAATGATGCTATTAATAATTGATTATTTAGCAAATTTATATTATTATCCAAAGAAAAGTAAAAGTCTTTATTATGTACTATATTTATATACGTTATGCCATTATATAAAAAAGTTAATAAAATATAAAACCAATATATAGAAACAACCGAAATTTTCTTTATTTTAGCTATGAAAATCAAAAATATGATAGATATTAAAAATATTATAATCATGTTTACCTTCCCTTACTTGCCTTATGCACTTTTATTTAAGTTATGAATTTATTTTAAATATTCGCTAATTGCTTCCTGCCAAGTTCTAGTTATGTCCCCTGTAGTCAATTCAAGCATACTATTTCTAAGCACTGAATATTCAGGTCTTTTTGCTGGTCTTGGAAATTCATCAGTTGTGCAAGGCAAAACTTCTGTATCAATACCTTTAAGTCTAAATATTTCTTTGGTAAATTCATACCATGTACATTCGCCTTTACATGTACAATGAAAAAGTCCATAGTTCTTATCTTCTACGAGTTTTATTATAACTTTAGCTAAATCAACTGTACTTGTAGGTGTTCCTCTTTGGTCATTAACTACTTTTAATGTCTTATTAGTTTTGCTTAAATTTATCATAGTCTTTACAAAATTATTCCCATCTCCGTAAAGCCATGCAGTTCTAACTATATAATGCTTAGCATTGTGATTCTTAACTAATATTTCTCCATCTAATTTAGTCTTTCCATAAATAGTTTGTGGATCTACGCAATCAAACTCTGTTAGTGATTGATGTACATCGCCAGCAAAAACATAATCTGTTGATACTTGTACAATTTCTGCACCAATTTGATTTGCAGCTGCCGCTAAGTTTTTAGGTCCTATTGTATTTATCTTATATGCCATATCTATTTCAGTTTCACATTTATCAACAGCTGTAAGTGCAGCACAGTTGATAATTACATCTGGTTTATTTTCATTTACAAAACTATATACCTCGTTTATATTTGCTATATCTAAATCTGATACGTCAGTAAGTATTAAATCAATACCCTTTTTCTCTTTATATTGATTAGCAAGTTCGCGACCTAGCTGACCATTAGCTCCTGTAATTAATATCTTCATAATCCATTCTCCTCTTTATAGCTAGATACAGGATACAGTATAGTTGCTGCTCCCTACTGCTAGAATAATACCTTCCTATATGTTCCTTCTTATTAAATCCTCTGCTTGATCTGTCTTATATTCTCCATCTCATCTTTTCTTCCAACGAATATCATATCATCACTTTCAACCACAAATATATCGCTAAGTCCTGAGATAACTATAGGTTTACCATTGCTAATAATAATGTTATTGCTACAATCAAATTTATGTACATTACCCATACAAACATTATTATCGCGATCTTTCTCCCTATATCTCTCAACGGCTTCCCAGTTCCCCACATCATCCCATCCGAAATCCCCTGGAATAACATACATTTCTTTTGCTTTCTCCATAATCCCAAAATCTACAGATATGCTGTCAACCTTATTGTATTTTTCCTCTAATACTCTATGATAATCTTCTTCACCAGTTGCTGCTATTTCACTCAAAATTTCAAAAGTATTTATCAAATGTTGTCTTGTGAGTCTTAAAATATTTGCTGCCTTCCAAATGAACATACCACCATTCCAAAGATAATTTCCATCTTCTAAATATTCTTTAGCCTTATCCAAGTCTGGTTTTTCTACAAATTTTTTCACACGTCGTATTTCACAGCCATTTATTGCACAATGCATATGACTGTAATTTATATATCCATAGCCCGTTTCAGGTCTATTTGGCTTCATACCTATTGTAACTATTGCTTCTTTATTTTTTTCCACAAATTCATCAGCAGAATTTAATACTTCTAAAAATTTTCCTTCATCTTTTATAATATGATCTGATGGCAATACAGCTATTGTAGCATCTTTATATATTTTGTTAATATGAAAAGCAGAAAGTGCTATACACGGCGCTGTATTCTTCCCTACTGGCTCTATGATAATGTTTCTATGCGACAAGTTAGGTAACTGCTGCTTAACTAAGTCTATATACCA
>DAVZGU010000470.1:0-2284 GCA_052274215.1 Clostridium sp.
AATCTACTGGGAGATTATCATGTAATAATACACATGGAATTTTTAATGTACCTATAGGTAATGCTGTTTCAGCGTCAATGTTTTCATAATTGTAGTCAACATACCAATTACAGTCAAAATCTGCTAGCATGTCTAATTTAGCATTGTTTAGAGTAGCAATACCTGGCAATACTACAGATGAACCATCAGTTTGAATAGCACCGCTTGCGAAACCACTAATATCATTTAAGAATATTTGCATTGGAATTCTCTCGTCAGTGTCATTACCGGATAAGTCAATACCAACTAGTGAAACGAATTTCACCTCAGAGTGTGCAAGTAAAATTTCTTTAATTTCTTTTTCAGAATGCTTTTCTTTAGGAATTACATAAATTAATTTTTTCAAAATAATATTCCTCCTTTAAAGTATATATTTAAATTGTTAAAAGCCACCAAAGTGACTTGACCAACTTTTTTAGAAATAGAATCATGTTCTTAGTAAAATACCGGTGTTTTTTTGCAAGTTGCTTAAAATTTTAATTCATTTATGATTTCGAATCATAACAAAGTTTATTTTTAAATAGTATTATATCACATACATCTATGAAAAGGTGATATTTCAATAATCAAAGTAATTATTGAAGACTTGGTGGAATAGTATTTCCAAAATAGCAAGATGTAGGCTTTATAATACAAATTTTAATCTTTAGATATAGATCTCTTTTTTTATGGTAAATACAATAGAATTTAAAAAGAAATTGACAATAAAAATTCATTATAATATAATGATAAGAAGTTCATATAAATTTATAATATATTTATATTAATTATTGATTATGACTAATAAAAAGCTTTGATTAGGAAAAGTATTTAAGCAAGTAACTTACAGAGAATGGGCCAGGTTGAGAACCCATAGTGAAGGTTTAGAGAAAATCACCTAGGAGCTGAGAGCTGAATGTTTAGTAAGCTTATCCGTATTTCTGCGTTAAAGAATAAGGTATTATTGTACCTGAATTTATAGTTATCATATAGGTGGCATAACGAATTTAACTTCGTCCTATTTAGGGTGGGGTTTTTTTATATTTAAAAATATTATAGTACCGCAGGTTATGATTCAACGACATTTCAGAAGGCAAGTTCCCCACATAAAAATAGTAATTATTAAATGAAATAGGGAAAGGAGTTTTACTATGTATAAGAAAAATGACGCTTCAAAAAGCTTTATGGATATAGAAAAAGATATGCTTAAGCTTTGGAAAGAAAAAGATATTATTCAAAAGAATTTTGATTTAAATCAGGGAGGAGAGTCCTTTACTTTTTATGATGGTCCACCAACGGCTAATGGAAAGCCGCATATCGGACATGTTTTAACAAGAGTTATGAAGGATTTAATTCCAAGATATAAGGTAATGAAGGGGTATAATGTTCCTAGAAAAGCTGGTTGGGATACTCATGGGTTACCGGTTGAGCTTGAAATAGAAAAAAAACTTGGAATTACCGGTAAACCTGGAATAGAAGCTTATGGCGTGGAAAAGTTTGTAAAAGAATGTAAGGACAGTGTTTTTAGCTATGTTAGTATGTGGAGAGAAATGTCTGAGAGGGTAGGATACTGGATAGATATGGATGACCCATATGTAACTTATCATAATGATTATATTGAATCAGTTTGGTGGGCATTAAAGCAAATGTGGGATAAAGATCTATTATACAAAGGTCATAAAGTAATGCCTTATTGCCCCCGATGTGGAACATCACTATCATCTCATGAAGTAGCTCAAGGGTATAAGGATGTAAAAGAAATGTCGGCATATGTAAAATTCAAAGTAAAGGGTGAAGAAAAATTTATACTTGTTTGGACTACAACTCCTTGGACACTTCCAAGTAATGTAGCACTTGCAGTAAACAATAAATATGATTATGTTGAAGCAATCCAAGAAGGTGAGACTTTAATACTTTCGAGAGATTTATTAAGTAAACTCGAGGGAGAGTATGAAGTAGTACGTGAATTTAAAGGAGAAGCTCTAATAGGTCTTGAATATGAGCAAATGTTTGATTTCTATACACCAGAAGGAAAAGCCTTCTATATAGTACACGGAGATTTCGTAACTCTCTCAGATGGTACAGGGATAGTTCATATTGCTCCAGCTTATGGTGAAGACGATAACTTGCTTGGTAAAAAATACGATTTACCACTTATTAATTTAGTTGATGTAGAGGGGAAATTTGTAGAGTGCGTTGCTCCATGGAAGGGTATTTTTGTTAAAGATGCTGATGCTAAGATATTAGAATACTTAAAAGAAAACAA
>DAVZGU010000471.1:0-2281 GCA_052274215.1 Clostridium sp.
TATATGAAATATGCGTCAATATTATAGGGGGTGGGAACTGGAGCTACTTTACTACTATTATCCATCAATTCGAAAAGAAGTAAGAAAATTTTTACAATTATGTTAAATTGAATATAAATAAATAAGAAAAAAAACATCATTTTAAGTATTGGATGCTAAAGAAAATGGAAAATAATGAAAAATGTCTAAAAACAGGGAGCGATTCTGGTTGAAACTTGAGATGATATCATGACATAATAATAGTAATAAATACATATATAAGGGAGAAAAAAATGAAAAGAGGAATTAATAAAAAGTCATGCCTATCAGTAATTATAGTAATGTTATTTTTTATTACTATGATTCCAGCAAAAATTACGTTTGCGGCGGCAGCAGGTGTACCAGCTGTACCGTCATTAGCACATGATCAATGGTCAGGTGATTTAGATGGCAATTACAATATTACATTAAATATGTGGCATGGAAATAATGGGACAAGCTACAAGCTTTATGAAAAGATAGGAGAATTAAGTGAGTTTAAGGTGGTTGACGAGGGGGATTTAACGGATAACACACCAGCAGCACAATCTAAAGCGATTAGTATCAAAGGAAGGACAATTCCTGCAACATATTTTTATTATGTTGAATTAATTAATAGTTTTGGAAAATTAAAAAGTAATGTAATTGAAGTTTCTGTTGGAACAGCGAATGAAAGTAAAATACTAATTGAGGGCATTGATGGAGACACTCAAGCGCTTCAAGCAGTAATTCCACAGGGTACGAATAAATATAAAGTAGCTAATTATAACACAAAGGCGCCACAATATAGCGTAAAAATAAGTAATTCATCAGTACTTAAAGCGACTATAGACAATGATGGTAATTTAAAATTAGAAGGACTTGAAGCTGGAAGAAGTGGACTTCAAATCCATGAAGCAAGCACAAATGAAACTAGATACATAGGAGTAAAAATTAAAGAGGCTAATGGTGATTTACCAGGTATGCCTAAATATTTATCTTTAGGACAAGTCTCAGAAGATAAAAAAGGGGATTTAGATTTTTGGAAAGATGTAGATATAGATAATACAAATAAGAGAATGGATGTTAGATATATATATATAAATGGGGGACCTCTAGCTAATGGGTGGAGAGAGTGGACAACTGTTGATGGGGATAGGGCTAAGAATTATATTAAAGAAAGTTTAAAGCTTGGAATAATTCCATTCTTTGTTTACTATAATATTCCGGATAGCGGAGAAAACTATGAATTAGATTTAGCTCATATCAATAGTAAGGAATATATGGAAGCTTATTTTAAAAATTTAAAATTCTTTTTAGACATATGTGTTGAATATGGACAAGGTGAAACTATTGGAATGGTATTTGAACCAGATTTCTTAGGATATATGATGCAACAATCTAAGAAAAAACCAAATGAAATATCAGCTTTAGTTGAAGCCGCTTATTCATCGGGTGTGCTACAAAAGGGTGTAGACCCAGAGTTTAATAATACGGTGGAAGGCCTTGTTACTTCTATAAACTATACTGTTAATAAATATTATCCTAAAGCATATAATGGATGGCAATTTAATACATGGGCTTATGAAAACGGAGAAATACCAGGACAAGGCTTAATGCATTTAACTGAAAGAGATGGATTGGCAGCGGGAAGACAACAAATTGAAGCAGTGGCGAAAGAAACTGCTGAATATTATTTAGCAGCTGGAATTACAAGCTATGATGCAGAATTTATTTCTATAGATAAGTATGGATTAGATGGAGGTGTTTGCGAAACAGGAGCAGCTGTAGATCCAAAATCTTCTAAATGGTTTTGGAATGCAGACCTTTGGAATAATTACTTGTTATATACAAAAACTCTTCATGAAATTACAAAAAAGCCGGTTATATTATGGCAGATTCCCGTGGGACATATTAATGGAACTGTTGAAAATAGTCCATATACTGGCAAACCCTTTGAGGTTTTAACTAACAAGGATACGACAGGTGAAGATTCAGCACCATCATTCTTCTTTGGAGATACATTTAAAGCTGGAAATTCTAATAGAGTAGATTATTTTGCTTCAAATGGGGCTAATGACCCTGATATAAAGAGGCAAGGGGACACTATTACTTGGGGAAGTCATATGGATGAAGCAAGAGATGCGGGAATAGTATCAATGTTGTTTGGTGCTGGTGTTAACTCTAGTACTGATGCAGTTGGATCACCACCTACTGAAGATTATTGGTGGATGACAAAAGCGCAACAATATTATAAAAATCCAGTTTATTTAAATAAAACTGT
>DAVZGU010000472.1:0-2278 GCA_052274215.1 Clostridium sp.
CAAATAAAGGAAGCGGCTGAGATATCTATAATGATTGGAAAGTTCTATATTGAAGGTGGTAGGGGCACGGACGCAGCTAAATATCTAAATGAAGGTGTAGAGTTATTTAAAAAACTGGGAATAATTACGTAGTTTAACGACATTTCAGAAGAGGATTTAAGTAAAGCTATTTTATGGTTAGCTTCATAAATTAGTTATTTGACTTGTGGATAGGTGATGAGGATGGAAATATTATCAACGGGAGAAAAAATAAAAAGGACTAGAATATATAAAGGGTATACCTTGAGAGAAATGTGCGATGACAAGATCTCAGTGTCTAAAATGAGCTGTATAGAAAACAACAAGGTCATGGCGGAACATTGGGTACTGGAACTGATTAGTAATAAATTGGACATAGATCTTGAATATTTAAATGAAAATGTGTTTGATCAAATTGAGGAAAACATTAAGGATTTAAAAGAGAATGGCATGAATGCCATTCATGTAAATGATACAAGTGATATCAATGATGATGCATTTGAAGCTAAACTATCTTATAATTTGAAGTTTGCTGAAAAATATAATTACTATGATTTAGCAATTGAACTAATACATATGTTGTTTAATTTTTACTTAGATAAAAAAGACTTTGAGAAGACTCAATTAATTACTTCAAAATATTATGATTTACACTTGAAAACATCAATAGAAGATAATCAATTAACTTACTATATAGACATGGCAAGACTCTTATATATAAAAGAAGATTATCTTCAAGCATCGAGCTATTATTGTAATGTGAGAAAAGGCTTAAAAGATAGCAAGACGCCTAATTATAAAAAATTAATAACGGTCACTTATAGTGAGGCTGCTTGTAATATTATGCTTGAAAATTTTGAACGCGCTTATCACGTGGGAATAAGATTATTAGATTTGCTTAAGCATGTGGATACAGAATTTAAAGCGGCCGAGATATATCATATGTTGGCTATGCTATCTATAAGAATGAATAATGGCAAGTTTCAAGAATATGAAAAAAAGTCGTATAAGCTGTATAAAGATGAAACCTCAAGTAAGGCAATAGCTATTTTTAATTATGGATCCACAATGTTTGACTGTAATATGAAAGATAGAGCAGTTGAATATATGAATAAGGGTTTAAGCGTGTATCCTAGGGGTGATAAGAGAGGACTAGTTAGTTTTATGCTAGATATCGTTAAAGAGCTTATTAAAAATGACGTAATAGAGCTCGCACAGTCTATTTCTGATGAAGTGTTGAACTATGCAATTAATTTAGATGATATTAAATTAATTGAAAAAAGCTATTATTATAAAGCTATTATTCTTGACAGACAAGGAAAGGCATCTAATGCAGAGATGTATATGAACTTATCTTTAGATTCACTATTGAAATTCGGAGCGAAGCAAGATATATATTCGCGTTACTTAGAAATGGGAAGTATGTATCATAAACTTGGTAATGTAGCTGATTCTATAAAGTATTTCAGTTTAGCAGTCCAATTAGAAAAAAAGATGTAGGTTTGGAATTATGAACTGCTCCCTGTTAAGTAGACAGTGAGCATATCATTATCCAAGTCCTACATCTTTTTTATTATATACTTTTTTATTTAGAAGTTTCTCTATTTATTATAAATTGTTTAGCTTTAATTTCTAAACTATCATCTAAAGAAGTTAAAGCTACTTCATTATATTTATTATTTAATGCTAGTGTAAGTATTCTGTCTGCGAGCTCAGGATTTTTAGATAAAAGAGAGCCATGGAAATAAGTACAGAAGGTATTTTTGTAAATGCAACCCTCATAACCGTCTTCCCCGTTGTTGCCATAGCCAACTTCAACTGTGCCAAGTGGTTTTAAGTTGTTAATATAAGTCCTTCCAGAATGATTTTCAAAGCCTACGTAAGTTTCATCAAAAGCTTCATTATGAATAACTGTATTGCCAATGAAACGTTTATCTCCGCCTTCAGTGTAAATATCTAAAATACCAAGGCCCTCAAGTTGCACGCCATCAGGAGTAGTATAATATTTACCAAGCAATTGATATCCACCACAAATGGCTAAAAACACTTTTCCACTTTGTATATATTCTTCTATAGCAGATTTTTTGAATTCTATTAAATCAGGGGAAACTATGGCCTGCTCATAATCTTGTCCTCCACCGAAAAATACAATATCATAATCCTCTACTTTGAAAATATCGCCCATAGATATATTAACAATGGTTACTTTAATGCCACGCAGCTCAGCTCTATGTTTCAATATTAAAATATTTCCTACATC
>DAVZGU010000473.1:0-2266 GCA_052274215.1 Clostridium sp.
GGTATAGAACTTATGAAAAAACTTAAGGTAATGACAATACTAGGAACAAGACCTGAAATAATAAGACTATCCGAAGTTATAAAATCTTGCGACAGATATTTTGATCATATTCTTGTACATACAGGTCAAAATTGGGATTATACACTTAATGATGTTTTCTTTAAAGAGCTAGAACTTAGAGAACCAGATTACTTTTTAGGAGTTGTAGGAAGCAATCTTGGAGAAACTATGGGTAACATAATAGCCGAGAGTTATAAAATATTAGTTAAGGAAAAACCAGATGCATTAGTAATACTTGGGGATACAAACAGTTGCCTTAGTGTTATTGCTGCTAAAAGATTAAAAATCCCTGTATTCCATATGGAAGCAGGAAACAGATGTTTTGATCAAAATGTACCTGAAGAAATAAATAGAAGAATAGTTGACGTTACAAGTGATGTTAATATGGCATATACAGAGCATGCGAGAAGATATTTGTTATCAGAAGGAATGAGAAAGGAATATACTTTTGTTACTGGATCACCACTTCCAGAAGTTTTCCATAGATATATGGACAAAATTGATGAAAGTCCCGTACTCGAAACATTAGGCCTTGAAAAAGGTAAATATATTTTGGTAAGTGCTCATCGAGAAGAAAACATAGATAATGAAGAAAATTTTAAGAGTATAACAGATGCATTGAATGCAATAGCAGAAACTTATGATATGCCAGTTATATATTCAACACACCCAAGAAGTTGGAAAAGAATTGAAGAAAAAGGAATAGTATTTCATAAAAATATAAAACAATTAAAGCCATTCGGGTTTTATGATTACAATAAACTTCAAAAGGATTCATTCTGCGTTTTATCTGATAGTGGATCACTTGCAGAGGAAACTAACATTATGGAATTTGCAGGAGTTTCAATAAGAACAAGTACTGAAAGACCAGAAGCAATTGACAAAGGTTCAGTAATACTTGGTGGAATAACTTCTGATAGCATAACACAAGCTATTGAAATAATAACTATGCAAAAATCATTAGGAGAAAAAACTGTGAAAGCTCATGATTATACAGATATTAATGTTGGTATGAAGGTTGTTAATATTATTCAGGGGTATACAAGCGTCATAAACAAGTTTATATGGAGGAAGTAATAATGAGTCCAGAAAAAAAGAAGAAAATTTTAATGATAGGACCATTTCCAGACCCTATAACAGGTATGTCTGTGTCTAATCAAATGCTTTTAGCTGGCTTATTAGAAAATGGCCATGAAGTTGAATTTATAGATAGTAATGCAGAAAGAACTTTTACAAGTTTAAAGGCGCAAGGTAAATTTAGTATTAAAAAAGTATTAAATAGTGTTAGGCCAATAGCTATTGGTTGCTACAAGATATTATTTGAAAAATTTGATGTAGTGTATATTACGCCTGCACAAAGTTATTTGGGATTTTTGAAGTATACTCCATTTATAAATGTGGCTAATTTAAAAAAAACCAAGTGCTATATTGAGTTTCATGGTGGATTTGTCCGCGTTATGTATGACTCAGTAGATGCAAAAAAGCAAGAAGCATTAACATCTTATTTCAATAAAACTGATGGTGTTATAGTGCTAGGTAATTCACTAACATCAATGTTTGATGGAATACTTGAAAAAAGTAAGGTTTTTGTTTGTGAGAATGGCGTTCAGGACGAATATATGCTGCCAGAAAAAGAATTTGCGCAGAAATTACAAAAGATACAACAAACGAATAATACTTCAGAAATAGAAGAATTAAAAATATTATATTTAAGTAACCTAATGCAGAGCAAAGGTATTTTAGATTTACTTAAGGCTTGCATAAAACTTAAAAAAGAAAACTTCAAATTTCATTTAAATTTAGCAGGTAACATAGAAGCAGAAATAGTTGATACTGTTAATGAAATGAGTAAAGAACTTGGGGAGTACGTTACATATCATGGAGTTGTTAAAGGTGATAAAAAAGCAGCTCTACTTAAAGATAATCATGTATTCTGTCTTCCTACATATTATCCAAATGAAGGTCAACCAATTTCCATTTTAGAAGCAATGGGGAATGGGCTCGCTATTATCACAACAACTCAAGGTGGGATAATAGATATATTTAAGGATGGAGAAAATGGAGCGGAATGCAATAAAAAAGATCCAGATTCAATATGTGAAGCTATAAATAAATGTAATGAAAACTATATTAAATATGCTAAGAAAAATTATTATGAATGTTTAGCTAAGTATAATAGAAAAGCATTTGTAGGTAGAATAGAAAA
>DAVZGU010000474.1:0-2265 GCA_052274215.1 Clostridium sp.
GTCCTAGGAATGGTATATTCAAATCTCTAGCTGCAAAACATGAAGAGGATAACTGGTTTAATAAATCACCTGCTAATAGATAATTTATATCAACTTCTTTTAGTTTTGCTTTTTTTATACTCTCTGATACAGCAGTATATAATAAACTAGTTTCAGCTTTTTCAAAACTCTCAGTTCCATTAAGATCATCCTCTAAAATTCGGTCAAAATAGTCTTTTAATGGTCCCTGCCCTTCCTTGGGCCCAACTATATTATATGTACTGATAATTCTAGGTTTACTTTCGATTTCTACTGTCTGAAGACCTATTCTCCTACCCATTTTAAATCACCACCTTAAAAAATAATATAAAATTCCTACAATTACAGATGAACCTATTCCATATACTAAAACGGGCCCTGCAATAGTAAACATTTTAGCTGCAACACCAAAAACAAAACCCTCTTTTTTAAATTCCATTGCTGGTGAAACGATTGAATTTGCAAACCCTGTGATTGGTACGACAGAACCTGCTCCTGCAAAATCACCTAGCTTATCATATACCCCTATGCCAGTAAGCACAGCTCCCAGAAAAACCATAACTATAGAAACATATGTCCCTAGCTCATCTTTTGGAATACCAATTCCAGAAAAAATGTCACTGATAAATTGTCCTACTACACATATTAATCCTCCAACCCAAAAAGCATTAAAGCAATGCAATCCTAAATTAGGCTTAGGGATGTTATTAGAATTAAGTTTATCAAATTTTTTTCTTATAGTTTTTTCTTCCACTTTCATGAAATGTCCTCCTTGTCGCTTTTAATAGTGACTACTAATCATTTATTATATTGTATTATGCTAATTCTTTATGTTAGTATTTGCATTAATATTATTTTTAGTCAAAAAAAATAAGATGGAATATAGATGAGGGACTTCAAAATTAATTTTGAAGTCCCTCATCTATATTTCATCTTATAAACTCACTTTTATTAAATCAACTTTTCCTTCATTATTTTTAAAACTTTTTTTTCTATTCTCGATACCTGTACCTGGCTAATTCCCATCATTTTCGCAACTTGAATTTGTGTATTATCTTTAAAATATCTGAGCATAATTATTTGCCTTGATTTTGCATCAAGTTTTCTAAGTGCTTCTTTAAGGGAAATTTTATCTAAAACCTGATTATCTTCTTCGTATTTCTCACTTAATTTATCTATTAATAGTACTGGTGCACCATCATCTTGGTGTATTGTATCAAATAAATACAGCATATTGCTAGCAGACTCTAATGCATATACTATATCCTCTTTTTCAATTTTGGAAAAAGCCGATAGTTCATCAATAGTAGGATCTCTACCCAATTCTTTGGTTAGAGTATCTTTATCATAATGTAATTGTCTTGCAGTAATCTTAACGCTTCTGCTTACTTTTATAATTCCATCATCCCTAAGAAATCTTTTGATTTCTCCCATTATCATAGGTACGGCATATGTAGAAAATTTCACATTATACTTAGTATCAAAATTGTTAATCGCTTTTACTAAGCCAATACATCCAATTTGAAATATATCATCATACTCATATCCCCTATTAAGAAATTTTTTACTTATTGATGAAACCAATGGTAAATTCATTTCCACCAGCGTATCTAGTGCGCCTGGTTCTTTATTTCTAGCCAATTGAATAAGTTGCATATTATCTTCATAAGTATAGTTTTCTTTTCTCACTATTTTTTGATCCATAATATCCACCTAACTTAAAGGATTAAATATTTTTTTCATTATTATACTTGTTCCCCTACCTTTATCAGACTTTACTTCTAAGCTGTCCATAAAAGTCTCCATTACAGTAAACCCCATACCTGACCTCTCTAAATCTGGGCGGGAAGTATATAATGGTTGCCTCGCGAGCTCTAAATTGTCAATCCCTTTTCCTACATCTTCTATTATCACCGTTAGTTCAGTTCCATCAATAATAGCTTCTATAGTAATCATTTCCTCTTCATTATCATATCCATGAATAATTGCATTAGTAACTGCTTCTGATACCGCTGTTTTAACGTCGGTAATTTCATCAATTGTAGGATCTAATTGTGAAGCGAATGCTGCTACTGCTACTCTTGCAAAACTCTCATTCTGTGATTTACTTAAAAATTCAATTTTAATTCTATTGTAACACATGCTAATCCCCCCACTAAATGTTGTTTACAGCTTGTTCAACGTCATCATACGACATAATAATCTTAAACATTCCTGACAATTCGAATACTCTTTTTACTGAAGATT
>DAVZGU010000475.1:0-2248 GCA_052274215.1 Clostridium sp.
CTTATCAATAATAATGATTAGAATACCTGTTGCCCCTATTTTGAACAGCAAACTAACATCTAACACTTAAAAACCTCCTCCCTATATTAATACTATTACCAGCATTGCTCCAAAAGAAAATCCTAAATATCTGTACATTTTTATATTTTTATTCATAAATTCTTCTGATATTTTAATTTGTTTTTTTAAATTTGCTATGGTCAAAGAAAAAATATTATTTTGCCCTTCAATATCAGATTCTCCTAAGGTTTTAGTTAAATCCAAAATAACATTTATATCATCAGAGTTTAAATATAATCTGTTTTTCATTAAGTTTATTGCACTATTCGTGGCCTCATATACATTCTCATATTCATTGTCAGATAGTAATTCACTGGTTTTATTGAAAAGTTCCTTTATAGGCTCCTTACTTTTATGTGCTATATTTTCAAAAGCATCTGGCAAAAGAGCATGTACATAAGTTATTTCATTTTGAAGTTGATAAACTGCTCTTTGAACTTCATTTAACTGAAAAACTCTATACTTTAATCTTTCACTGTATATAAATCCAGCCATGGTTGAAGCACATAATATTACAGCACATCCAATTATTTTAATCATATTATGACCTCCATATATCTTTACCCTTAGTAAAATCATAAATACACTCTATTGTTCCAATTCCTTTTTTGTTACTAAGAACTATAGCTCTTGAAAATACGTAATTTTCCACAATCTCTTTAAAAACTAATCTTTTATACAAATCCTCAATTCCAAAACCATGAATAGTTGTAATTAAACTAATTCCAGAATTTAATGCCATTAAAATACTCTCCATATCATTTTGGGTGCCAATTTCATCACAAACTATAACATCAGGTGACATACTTCTAATTGCCATCATAATTCCTTGGCTCTTTGGACAATTATCTAACACATCTGACCGCACTCCCACGTCCATTTGCGGTATTCCTTTAAACGAACCAGCTATTTCTGATCGTTCATCAATTATAGAAACATTTTTACCGTTAAAGTTTTTGTTTTTATCCCCCTGTGATATTTGCCTCGAAATATCTCTAAGTAGAGTTGTTTTACCACATTTAGGAGGAGATATAATAATTGTATTGTGTACTGAATTATTGTAAGTAATATAAGGTATCACTTTATCAGCACAACCGATAATTTCTTTACATGCTCTTATGTTTATAGATGAAATGTCTTTAATAGTTTTAATGCTATTGTTTTCAATAACACAAATCCCACATAGTCCAACTCTATGTCCACCTTTTATAGTTATATATCCTTGTCTAATTTCATCTTCAAAAGCATATATTGAGTAATTGCTTATCCTCTGCATTATGTATTTTATATCTTCTGGAGTTGCGATATAATTCCAGATTTCTTCTTTACTGCCAAGGTGAATAAACAGAGGCTTGTTTACTTTTATTCTAATTTCTTCAAGTTGTTGCAAATTATCAATCTGTTCCAATTTACTTCTAATCGTCTTAGGTAATATTTCAAATAAATCTTTTGTAGCCAACATTTTTCTCACCCTCTCATATATAATTTCTATTTTACTATCTCGTAAAATATTCCATATAATCGAATTTTCTTTTAACTACCTTTCAGAAGGAAAGTCTCTCCTACCTCTATAAATTTGAATATAAATCTCCTTCAAAGATGTGCAGCGACCCAGGAGATGATTTAATGTGATTTAAATTAATTTAGTCATTTGAAAAAAATATATGTCTTACCTCTCAAAAAAAGAACAAAAAAAAAGAACCAAATTGGTCCTTTTTAAATATATGATTTAAACTCTTAGCATGTAGTCGCCATTTCTAGTGTCTATTCTTATAGTTTCACCTTCATTAACGAACATTGGAACTTGAATTATTGCTCCTGTTTCCACAGTAGCGGGTTTTGTTACACTTGAAGATGTGTTGCCTCTAACTCCAGGTTCAGTGCTAGTTATAACTAGTTCTACAAAGTTTGGAGCTTCTACTGAAAAAGCATCATCCTTATAAAATTTTATTATAGCAAACATATTTTCTTTTAAGTATTTTATGGCATCTTCTACTTTTTCATAATTAAGTGGTATTTGTTCAAAAGTTTCTTGATCCATAAAGTAGTATAATCCTTCTGATGCATATAAATATTGCATTTCTTTTCTTTCTATAACTGCTTCTTGTAATTTTGTAGTTGGGTTAAATGTTTTTTCTGTAACCCCTTGATTAATAACGTTTCTTAATTTAGTTCTAACAAATGCAGC
>DAVZGU010000476.1:0-2241 GCA_052274215.1 Clostridium sp.
TTAATATAAATAACTTATCAAAGAAATTTAGTGGTAAGAGTGCCTTAAAGGATGTTAATTTAACAATAGATCAGGGGATGTTTGGACTGCTTGGACGAAATGGAGCAGGCAAAACTACTTTGATGAGGATACTAGCAACTCTGCTTAATAAAAGTAGTGGCGAAATCAGCATTTGTGGAATAGATATTTTAAAAACTAAAGAATTAAGAAAACTTATTGGATATCTTCCTCAGGACTTCTCAGTTTATCCAAATCTATCCGTTTATGAAGCTATGGATTATTTAGGAGTTTTATCAGAGGTTCCCTCAAGTGAGAGGAAAAGAGTAATTCCAGAACTTTTAGAAAAGGTTAACTTGTTAGATTGTAAAAATGTAAAGGTTAAAGCTTTATCTGGCGGAATGAAAAGAAGACTTGGAATAGCTCAAGCGATTTTGCATAATCCAAAAGTTTTAATAGTTGATGAGCCAACAGCAGGGTTAGATCCAAAGGAGAGAATTCGATTTAGAAACCTTCTTTGTGAACTAGCAAAAGATAAAATAGTTATTCTTTCAACACATATAATCGGAGACATTGAGGCCACCTGCAAAAACATTGGAATATTAGACAATGGGAGCCTTATATTTAAAGGAACTGTTCAGGAATTAAAAAGCAAAGCAGAAGGAAAAGTTTTTTCTATGAACGTTAACCCCGATGAATTAGAAAGAATAAAACAAGAATATATTATAACAGGTATGATTATGTTAGGGAGCAGTATCTCCATTAGGGTTATCTCAGATGTTCCTCCAAGTGATAATGCCCAAATCTGTGAACCCAATATTGAAGATTCGTACATGCTTATGATTGGAGGGATAGATAATGTTTAATCTATTTCTACAGGAGTGTAAGCAATTAGGTAAGAGCTTAATTTATATAGTTTTTATTTGTATCACCATAGTGTTTTATACTACCCAATACTTTTCAGAAATGAAAGGAAATGATCCACAGTATCAAGGAAGTGCTTTGATAAAGCCTTCTTATGTACAAGATGCTGAAAAGTACAATAAAGAGAATGATATGTATCCTTATGGATCTACCTTTAAAGAGATACCAGAACAAATCATCTCTAAATCAACATTAATGATGTATGGAGAGCATATGCAAGGAACATACTCGGCTTATCCACACGGCTTGTTTAAAAATGTTAAATTAGATAAGGAAGACACGAAAAGGATAGAAGAAATTTTAAGTCAAACAACAGGAAAATCTCTAAGCGAGTTAGACAAATTTCATAAAAATGAAAAATGGAGTGAAATACATTTTAGCAGCAGCTCAAAAGACTATGATAGCTTTAAAGTATTAATGGAGGAAGCTAATAATATAATAGGAGAGCAATCTAATTATTCAAAAGAAAATTTAAGAAGGTTTGGCGTTAGACCAATAACCTATGAGGAAGCTATGAAAACTTATAAAGATTTCATAGAGAAGGATAAGATTACAAATGGGTTTGCAAGGCTATTTTGCGATTATATGGGAATCGTAATGGGTTTATTTCCGGTGTTTGTTGTAGTATCTTTTATTAGGAAAGATAGAAAAAGCAATATGAAACAAGTCATTTATAGTAGAAGAGTAAGCTCTACTAAGTTAATCCTGTCGAGATATAGTGCCTTAGTTATAATGATGATGGTTCCAATTTTCTTACTTGCAGGCGTCTCAACACTTCAGGCCGCAAGTTTTAGTGAAAAACTTAATTTAACGGTAGATTATTTTGCGTTTTTTAAATATTCAATAGGGTGGCTTATGCCAACGCTTATGTCAGTAACTGCGGTAGGGATGTTTTTAACTCTTCTTACAGAGACAGCAATAGCTATTCCAGTTCAGATGTTTTGGTGGTACTCATCTATATCTAAAGGCGTATTAATTGGAAGTTATGATTTAAGTCAACTAATGATAAGATTCAATACAATAAAGGATAGAGATGAATTTGTTTCTATTATAAATAATATATTTTTAAATAGAATGTTCTTTATCTCGATATCGGCAATTTTTGTGGTTGCATCTATTTATATATTAAATCTAAAGAGAGTAGGAAGGATTGATTTTTATGATAAGTATTCGAAATGTGTTACAAATTTCAAAAGTAAATTTAAGAATAGCTTTTCTAAATAGTATATTATTCTCAATTGTATTATTAATTTCAACTCCCATAATCTTTAGCATTACCAACTTGGATTTTCCAATGGCTGCAAGGATATGTGAGCAATT
>DAVZGU010000477.1:0-2233 GCA_052274215.1 Clostridium sp.
TATTACCGGTTTTATCTTCGTTAATAGTTGGATTAGTAATGATATATGTAGTAGGGAAACCCGTAAGTGCAATAAACACAGGAATGATCAGTTGGCTAAAAAATCTAAGCGGAACAAACTCAGCACTACTTGGAATTATTATTGGGTTGATGATGGCTTTAGACATGGGTGGACCAATTAATAAGGCGGCATATGCTTTTGGAGCAGGAACTTTAATAGGAGGGCAACCTTCTGCTATAATGGCAGCGGTAATGGCGGCAGGAATGACACCTCCACTAGGAATAGCTCTTGCAACAGTTATAGCAAAAAAGAAATTTACATTACAAGAAAGAGAGGCAGGAAAAGCTGCTTGGGCACTAGGGGCTGCATTTATAACAGAGGGTGCGATACCATTTGCTGCAGCAGATCCATTTAAAATGATACCATCGTTAATGGTAGGCTCAGCAGTTGCTGGATCACTATCTATGGTATTTAAAGCAACTTTAGCAGTGCCACATGGTGGAATATTTGTATTGTTTATTCCTAATGCAGTTACTAATCTAGGTGCATATGTAGTTTCTATAGTAGTTGGTACAATAGTAACAGCTCTTATGATTTCTTTATTAAAGAAGGATGCTGTTAAATAATTCAATGTAATATTAATGGATTAAATCATTGTATTTATATAACGTATAGGGTAGCGTGTAAAATAATAACTTGGTTTTAAGCAAAAATAAAAATTATAAAGGGGATGTTTTTATGTACGAAGTTGAAATTGTGTTGATGAATGAGCAAGGGTTGCATGCTAGACCAGCAAGCATTGTTACTAAAAAAGCATCAAAGTTTACTTCACGTATAACTTTAATTAAGGATGAAAAAGAGTACAATGCAAAGAGTATAATAAATATATTAAGTATGGCAGCTACAAAAGGTGATAAACTCAAAATTGTTGCTAATGGAGATGATGAAGTTAAGGCTGTAGAGGAACTAAGGATAGTAATTGAAAAAGAAATTGTAAACCTTTAAAAATAATATTTTCTATGATTTCTAGTATTGAAGAATTCATAGAAGAAAGAATAAATGTTAAATAGTTAAATACGGCATATGAAAAAATGGGTTTGTATGATTTGTTATTTATTCTCATATAGTAGGATGGTTTTAAAATAAATAGAGAACTCTATATACAGAGTTCTCTATTTATTTAAATTTTAAATATTTATCTTTACTTTTTTATCATAGTCATACACAATTGTTATGATATTGATATAAAGAATCAAGTTCAATTTAAAACTTGATTTTTTTATTATCTGTAGTAGTGGTTTTATGAACAAATGACGAAATATTAATATAAAAGGAGAGGTTACTTATGGACCCAATAGCTTTTAATATATTTGGACTCACAATTAGATGGTACGGTATTCTTATTTCGATAGGAATGATGGTTGGAATTATATTGGCAAATTACACTTGTAAGTTAAAAAATCTTGATTATGATGAATTTTTAAATATTGTACTAATATCTTTTCCAATAGCGATTATTGGAGCTAGAGCTTATTATGTGATTTTTGAATTTAATCAATATAAAGATAATTTAATAGAAGTGTTTAATATACGTCAAGGTGGGCTTGCTATCCATGGTGGAATTATATTTGGTATGATAGCAGCGTTAATATATACAAGATATAAAAAAGAGAATCTTTTAGAATTTGCAGATGTAGCAGCACCATCTATAATTATTGCACAGGCTATAGGCAGATGGGGAAATTTCTTTAATAGTGAAGCTCATGGTGGTCCGGTTACTCAAGGCTTTATAAGCAAATTTCCGGATTTTATACAAAATGGAATGTTAATAGAAGGAGTTTATTATCACCCAACGTTTCTTTATGAATCAATATGGAATGTTATGGTATGTTTAGTACTGATTTATTTATTAACAAAAACACTTAAAAGAGGAACGGTGTTTTTTAGCTATATAGGGTTATATTCCTTAGGGCGATTCTTTATAGAAGGATTAAGAACTGATAGTTTAATGTTTGGAGATCTAAGGGTAGCACAGCTAATAAGTTTAGCAGGAATTGCTTTATGGGTTATATTCCTTGTGATAAATTGGAAAAAGAGAGATTCATGCCACTAATTTATAATAATCATTATAAATTATAGAAATAATTATCAGCTAATAATCTTAGTTGTTACTTTTTTTAGATCAGTATTTTGTTTTTATTTTACACGCCTAGCGGGTAAAGGAATATAATGG
>DAVZGU010000478.1:0-2212 GCA_052274215.1 Clostridium sp.
CTTAGGTAATGTTGGTTATGTGGTAATGAGCAACCTAGGATATTCTCTTGGCAGTGCATTCGGTGCAAGTGAAGCAACGAGTTTAGCTTTGGCGCATGGAGTAGCTAGATTCGTTGGAATTTCAATGTTCTTAGCTTTAGCGGGCGCATTCTTCACATTAATGTTTTCTCCACTAAAACAATTAATTGAAGGTACTCCAGCTAAATTATGGCCTGGAAAAATGGCAGAAATGAAGAACGGAATGCCTCAAAGGGCTATGTGGATTCAAGCTGTAATAGTCTGTGTTATGATTGCTCTTGTATCCTTTGGTGGAGAGAATATGTCGGGTTTTTTCGTTGTGTTAGTAGCAATGACTAACGTAGCTATGACTCTTCCATACATGTTTATAGCTTTTGCTTTTGCACCATTTAAGAAAAACAAAGATATTATTAAGCCTTTTGAAATATTCAAAACTGAAAAGAGTGCACTAATATGGACAATAGTGGTTATGTTCACTGTTGGATTTGCAAACTTCTTCTCAATAATACAACCGGCACTTGAAGGAGAATTTAAGATAACACTTTGGAGCATAGGAGGTCCAATATTCTTTGCGGCTGTTGCCTGGTTTATGTATAGCCACTATGAAAAAAAATATTTGAATAACTAATAAAACATACACTTTATCAATAAGAGTTTTAAATAGGTCTATGCTAAATTAAAAAGATGATTTCTGTGTTATTGACAGAAATCATCTTTTTGATTTTCACATTATATTAAATAATTTTCTCAACAAATAACATTATTATTATTCCATTTACCTGATTTCATGTAGAATATACACATTACAAGTGATGCGAATGTTGCAAGAGGAGAAGCAAACCCAATTTCATATAGCGTCATACCTGCCATTTTACTTAAAACAAAAGACAACGGTATACGAATGATAAATGTAGCAATCAAACTGTGAATCATTGGAAATAACGAATTACCACAACCACTAAAAAATGAGTTCATACAAAATACAAAGCATACCAAAATGCAATCGATGCTGTATGATTTAATATATAAAGCAGCTGTTTCTATCACCGCTGTATCCCTCGAAAACAATGCTGTCAGCGATGTTGGATTCCATTGTGCATATGCATAACATATTATTCCTAAGATTAATGAACATCCCGTACCTATATACAGACACTGTTTTGCTCTTTCCTTCTTTCCTGCCCCCATATTCTGAGCTGTCATTGCTGCAATTGCTGAAGCAAACGCAATCGTTGGAAGCATTGTAAATACAATTATTTTTTCGACAACACCTACAGATGCAGAAGCAGTAAGTCCCATTACATTAATAACTGCTGTAATTATTATAAAAGAAATATTAATTAAACCATCCTGTAATGCTATTGGTAATCCTAGATTAAATACCTTCTTTGCTTTTCCTGCTTCAATCCTAATATGACTACGATGAAACTCAAAGTCAAAGCCTATCTTTCTTATATACAACACTCCAATTATGAAGCTTATAGCTTGAGCGGCTATAGTAGCAATTGCAGCTCCTGGCGCCCCCATATGGAAACCACCCACTAATATTAAATCTACCATAATATTAGTTACGCAAGCTACAGCAATAAAGAATAATGGTGCTTTTGAATTGCCTAGGCCTCGTAGAATACCACTCAACGCATTGTACCCTATAATAAATGGAATACCGCAAGAACAGATAAAAATATATTGTTTTGTGTATTCAAATGCCTCTGTTGGTGTATTCATTAAATTTGTAATAGTACCTGTCATTATCACCATAATTACAGTCAAAACAGCTGCTATTATACCAAATATACAAATGATAGTTCCAACTGACTCTGCAATATCTTTATATTTTTTCGCACCCAAATAGTTGCCGATTAAAATAGTGCCTCCTGTGGTTAATCCAAGAATAACACTTGTGATTGTCTGCATAATCTGACTTCCTGTCGCCACAGCAGAAACTTGCGCCGAATTATCAAACTGTCCAACAACCAACAAATCAGCTGCACCGTAGAGTGCTTGCAGCAAGCTTGCTAATAGAAACGGAAATGCAAATTTTAAAAGCGTTGGGATAACCTTACCCTCTGTTAAAGTGTTCTGTTGTTTCATAACAACCTTTCTTTCTGTTAAAACGTTCTGTTGTGTCATAATATGTGCCTCCTAAAATAAAAAAAATGCTGGATAAGGCAGTTGGCTTTATCCAACCATC
>DAVZGU010000479.1:0-2211 GCA_052274215.1 Clostridium sp.
CCTTAATTTTCTTTTTTAAATGAACAATATTATCATCATAACTGATTTCTGTCTTAGTTTTACTTTTTAAGATTTCTAAAGTTACAAATTTATTAATATCACATGGATTAGTTACTTCTAAAGTACCACCTAAAATACTATTCATTAAAAAGTTAAAGCCTAACCCTTCATCTCTTTGTAATACGCTAACCATTTTATCGTCTTTAATCACAGCTCCACCATTTACTTCTAATTTTTCCTCTAAACTATCTTTTGGAATATCTATTATGGTTACTACATTGGTTTTATCTCCAATTTTTCTTTGACTATAAAACTCATTTAAGCTTAGTTTTACAGCTCTTGAAGATGCTCCAATATTTTCTATAAGTTGCACCATAAATGTCCCAATATATTTATCTTCAGTAATATTTGCCTTCATAAGTTTCTCTGGATCTCCTTGATATACTGCAATATACGGTCTTATAAGTAATTCTTGATCACGATCCATAAAATCTATAAAATCGTCAACACCGAATTCTGCAGCCTTTTGAGTAAATATTATGGCACTATTCTGTGTATAGTTTAATTTATAACTAGAAGTAACACTCATATTTCTGACAGCTTCAAACATTGTTTTTCCTGTTGATTTAAATAATATTCGCTGATCCGTCCCTTGAGGTGATGTTCCTCTTACTCCCTTAAAAGCTTCAGCATATAATATAGGATTACCGGTATTATCTGCATCTATTACTAATGCAGAAATAAATAAAACCTTATTAATATCCTTATAACTAAAACATGATGTCATAGTAAAACAATTCATTATTATGCATATTATAACTAATGTTTTTTTACACTTATTCATTGTAATCATCCCTATCAAAAATACTATTTGAAATCTTGCTAAGATCTTTTCTATATAATACATCCTTAAATTTAAAGGTTTCTAGTGTACCTAAAGGGAATAAATATGGATATCCACAACTTTCTAGTCCCGCCATATGTGAGGTAAAAATAAAGAAACCAATGTAAAATCCTGGCAATCCAAGCACTGAGGAAAACAAAATAATAATTATATTCCATATGGATAGAGCACCATAAAGCTTAGGCACTAAAAAAGAAGAAATAGATGAAAGTGCCACAATTACTACAGTGCTTTGTGATGCTAAACCTGCTCCCACTGCAGCATCGCCTAAAATTAAAGCTCCAACAATGCTCATTGCCTGGCCTATGAGTAGTGGCAATCTTATTCCTGCCTCTCTAAGTAATTCAAAGAAAAAAGTCATTAGTAGTAGTTCTATAACCGTAGGCAGAGGTACTCCTGCTCTAGATACTGAGAGTTTTACAGCAATTACCTCTGGAATAAGCGAAAAGTGAAAAGTAGTAATCGCCAAATATACCCCTGACAATAAGCTAGCTGAGAAAAAACTAAACACTCTCATAAGTCTTGATAGATTAGTAAAATACTTATTAGAATAATAATCATCTGGTGTTTGAAAATTATCCACAAAAAAATATGGTGCAGTAATTACAAAAGGGGTTCCATCTACGATTATTGCTACTTTTCCTTCTAAAAGCTTTGATGCCGCCACATCTGGTTTTTCGGTAGTGCCTATTGTGTCAAAAGCTGTATGCTTATTTTTTAATTCTTCCTCAATATAATTTGTGTCTAATATAAACTCTAATTTTATATTAGTCACCTTTTTCCTTATATAATCAACAAGTTTATTCGGGGCCACACCTTCTATGTAGCATATTACGGCTACCGTATTAGATTTGCTCCCTAAAATTATCGGTTCAAATTTCAAATCAGGATTTTTTATTTTCCGCCTAATCATTGATACATTATCTACAAAAGCCTCCGTAAATCCCTCTCTTGGTCCTTTAATTACATTTTCTGTAGCAGGCACTCCCACACTCCGCCTTACATACCCCTTGGCCTCACAATAAATTGCTTTATTTGCAAAAGAAAATACAAGCACTAGGTCTCCAGACAAAATGTGGTATATAGCCTCATCATTACTATTAATATCTCCAATGTTATTAGCCGGTAATACTTCTTTTTTTATATACTCTAAATCTACAGTTGCAATTTTATGTTGTATTAGAGGGTTAAATATATATTCGCTAATAAATTTAGAATCACATAAATCATCAATAAATACGCCAAATATTGTTCCTGCATCACACTCTATCTCCCTATATTTCATATCGTAGCTATTTTTTAACTTT
>DAVZGU010000480.1:0-2205 GCA_052274215.1 Clostridium sp.
AGATAATTACGATTTCGAAACTACTTTTTCAGCTGTTTTAACAGCAATTAGTAATGTAGGACCTGCATTTGGTCTGGCAGGACCCTTAGGGAATTTTGCGTTCTTTTCTGATTTTAGTAAGATTATACTGTCTTTGTGTATGTTAATTGGGCGTCTTGAAATATTCCCAATACTTCTTTTATTCAATTATAATTCATGGAAGAATGTTTAAATAGTTTGGGTTTCAAAGGGAAGCGTAAGTCAAATGCGCTTCCCTTTAACTTATTGAAAGAAGATATCCAAACTTATCGGAAGAGACAACTTGTCTATTGTGTATATTGTATTGATAATTCCTTTGCTTTGCGCTAGCGTAAAGTTATTGTAGGATGTAATGGGAATATATGTAAACACATAAATATAATAAAGAAGGTACCACTTTGTGTTATTATTAGTTTATCAAGAACAAAATAATAAAAAAGGATGGTACCTTCTATGTACAAAAGTATAGCATATTTTAATGAGTTTGGTGTGAAAAGTTTAGAAAAAAAAGTGGAAAGTTTTATTAGAGAAGGAAAAGATATTGCAGATCTAGTAATTGGTATGCAAGAAGACTTATTTCAATTCGCCCGAAACATGATAGCAGAAACGCTTGAAGGAATGGACGATTTTTTAAGAGAGGCTGCCTTTCGAAAGATTTATTGGAACATAGAACGTAGAAACGATATAGGTTCTATCTTAACCAGTTTTGGAACGGTAGAGTATCAAAAAACATATTTCAAGTCAAAGACAGACAACTCGACAAAACATTTAATTGATGAATTAGTTGGCATTACACCACACGACAGAGTGAGTGAAGATGTTAAGATAAATGCAATTACAGAAGCTGTTGAATCCAGCTATCGAAAAGGTGGAACCAAAGGTAGTTTTGTAGAAAGCATCACAAAACAGACCGTTAAAAATTTTATACATGACCTTGAAATTGAACTTCCAGAAGAAAAAGTAATGGAAAAGAAAGTGAAAAAGATATTATATATTGAAGCAGATGAAGATCATGTTTCACTGCAATTTCATCGAACGAAAGGTGATTTAAGAGCAGATACCAATGGTTATAAAATAAACACTGCAATGCCCCGTTTAGTCTATATCCATGAAGGAATTGAAGTAGAAGGTAAAGATAAAAAGCGTGGAAAGCTAATCAATAAACATCACTTTGGTGGAATGTATAAAGATGTGGAAGAACTCTGGAATGAAGTTGCCATTTATATTGCAGAGAACTATGAGGAAGAAATGATAGAAACAATCTATCTCTCTGGAGATGGAGCAGCCTGGATAAAAAAAGGTCTTGATTTTATTGATAAAAGTATTTTTGTTTTGGATGCATATCACCTGAAAAAATACATCGTTGCAGCAACGTCTCATATAGGTGATTCGGCTGAAGATGCAAGAGATGAAATTAAAGATGCCTTTAGTATGGAAGACAAAGAGGCATTAAAAGATACATTTGCAAGATTAATTGATGCGGCAGAAACGGATGCAAAAAAAGATAATATACAAAAAAGCTTGACCTATATCAGAAATAATTGGAAAGGTATTATTATAAAAAATACAAAAGGCTATGAAATTGTTGGGTGTAGTGCGGAAGGGCATGTAAGTCATATTTATTCAGATAGAATGAGCAGCCGGCCATTGGGATGGGTAAACAAAGGAGTTGACCACATGGCTAGATTGCGTATTTTCCGTGAAAATGGGGGAAATGTATATGATTTAGTCATGTATCAAAAGAGAAAAAAACAAAAGGAAGAAGTAAGAGCAATCCAAGATGAAATAGTTCAAGAAGCTAGAAAACATGCAGGAAAATATAATGATGGTATGAATGTAACCTTTTCAGCAGTAGAGAATGGAAAGAAAACAACATTATCAGATGCATTAAGGGCAATGAGTAGGCGAGTGGGATAAACCTAGTCTGGCGAAGCGAACCATTGATAATGAGAGGGGAGTATGATAGCCTTATGAAGGGCATTACATCCGCCCTTTGGTTGTGATGCCCTGATGTAAGGACATCATACTCCTAGAGGCTCGTTGTCAATGGCAGACGAATGGTAGGATGAATTTGTAAAATAATACTGTTCAAAATATCTAAAAGTGATATAATGGAATCATCAAATCTAATTATTTCACCAAGGGTACCTTCTACCCATCAAAATCCTACAGTAAGTTTACGCAATC
>DAVZGU010000481.1:0-2201 GCA_052274215.1 Clostridium sp.
TTCTTGGAAATCTGTTGAATACTGTTTCCAGTGGTAACATTCTTATTTTCATTACTAAATCTTGTAGCTCTGACGTGGTCCTAGCTACTTGTTCTAAAGTTTCATTTAAATCATTTAATTTATGATTGCTGCTTATTTGCTCTAGTCTTGTTCTATGAATTACAAGTTCAGATACCATATTCATAAATTTATCCAATCTATCTAGTTCAACTCTCACAGATTGATGAGCTTTTTTATGAACTGCTACCTCCTTCTTGTCTTTATTTTTATCATCTACCACCTGGCTACTTTTCAATGATTCTATTTTAACTTCAGGAGATTTTTCTATTTCTTTAATTTCCCCTAATTTATCAGACAAATTATCCGTATTAATTGTAGCGTCAACATTTTCTACCCTTACATTTTCCACTTCAGAAATATTTAGCAAAATATCAATAACTTCCGCTTTGTCTTTTTTTGTAATATAGACTAAATTTATTTTGAATTCAAAATTTTCATCTTCTAAATCTTCTGCTGACGGTATGGATTTTATAATATCACCATATTCTTCTAAGCTCTTAAAAATGAGAAATGCTCTTGCTGCCTTTAGCAGTGTATTTTCACTTAATAGAATCCTTATTTCATAAGCATTATACATTTTATCCCTTGCTTGCTTAATAATATTAATGTCGTATTCATTGAGACTAACTCCCTCATTAAGATTATCTTTACTTTCTTTAATAATTTGATTTTCTTTTTCATGATTTTCAGAAGCATCATGCCCTGCTGCTATGGAATGCAAATCATGTATTATCTCCTCAATCGGAGTTTTTTCAGAAATTCCCTCTGAAATATTATTTACCATTTTTTCTAAAGTATCTAAACATGTGAATAAAACAGTTACCACCTTTTCTGTAACTTTAAGCTTTCCCTCGCGAAATTTAGATAGAACATCTTCCATATTGTGTGTTAATTCAGCCATTTCACTATATCCCATAGTTGCCGCCATGCCTTTTATGGTGTGAGCTACCCTGAATATTTCATTTAGCTTGTCTATATCTTCTGGATTCTGTTCAAGTTCAAGAAGAGCTTCATTCAATGTCTGCAAATTTTCCATGGACTCTTCCAAAAACATTGACATATATTGTGATGTATCCATTATTATCCTCCTTATTAATCATTAGTCCTTAATGGTTATTCACCTTAGATTTTTTTATAAATAAATGTGGATGTTTTTTCAAATCCATAATCTTTATAATTATATATACTTTCAGTTGCCCCAACAAAAAGCAATCCACCTTTTTTTAGTGACTCACTAAATTTTTTATATATTTTGTCCTTAACATCTCCATTAAAATAAATAACTACATTTCGACAGACTATTAAATCAAAATTACTTTCATAATTCTCTAAAATAAGATCATGTTTCTTAAATTGCACCATCTTTTTAATTTGAGAATTAATACAGTATTTATCACCATTAATCACGAAATATTTATCTAGATATTGTTTTGAAACATTTTTAACTTCTGAATAAACATATTCACCCTTTTTAGCTTTTTGAAGTATTGTGCTATCTATGTCTGTAGCTATAATTTTATGATTAACTCTTGGATTTAAATTATCCATAATCATAGCTAGTGAATAAGGCTCAGCTCCAATAGAACATGCTGCACTCCAAATTTTAAGCCCTGAATTATATGATAGTTCTGATTTAACCTTTTTTGATAGTTCGTCGAATATTTCAGTGTTTCTAAAAAAATCTGTTACATTTATTGTAATAAAGTCTAAAAACTTTTGCTTTTGAGCGGGATCTTTCTTTAATAACCTAATATACTCCTCTACAGAATTGACCTCAACCCTGGACATTAAACTTAAAATCCGCCTATGTAATTGATTAGATTTATAAGCCGATAAATCTATATTGTATTCTTTTAAAACCCATTGCTGAAAATATATTAAGTCCACTTTCTATAATCGCCTCCCCATTACAACTTTAGTAACCTCCTGCGCAACATCTTCTAGCATTACAACTTCATCTACTTTACCTGTTTCAAAAGCAGCCTTTGGCATACCATATATAATGCAAGTAGATTGGTGCTCAGACATAGTAACACCTCCATTGTCTTTGATAACTTTCGTACCTTGTGCACCATCACGTCCCATACCAGTAAGTATAACACTTAGAAGCCTAGAACCATAAACGCTGGACGCGGATAAAA
>DAVZGU010000482.1:0-2201 GCA_052274215.1 Clostridium sp.
GCATCACTATTACCACCACAGCCAACTAATAAAGACATGCTCATAATAAGAGTTGCACCTATAATCCTCAGTTTTTTTAATTGCATAATTTTTCTCCTTAATATTTATTGTTTTATATAAAGTGCCAATATTTATATTAGAAATATTGAGACTTTATAGCTTTATAAATTACTAAATTCTTTATTGTTTTTCTTCCTTACATAGTTTCCTATATTCGTTATGCAAACCAATGTAACCACTAAAAATATACCCGGAATCAAGATAATCCACCAATAATTTGATAACAATGCTTTTTCCGAAAGGGAGAGCATACTACCCCATGAAATAATTTCAAGAGGAAGGCCAATCCCTAAAAAGCTTAAAGTTGATTCTATTGCAATGGCGCTTCCAATATTAATGACCACCATAAACATTATTGATGAAATGAAATTTGGTAGCAGATGCCTTTTTAAAATATAAAAGAATTTACCTCCAGCACATTTTGCTGCTAAAATGTAACCACTATTTCGAATTTGCCTTACTTCACTTCGTACAATCTTAGAAATGTTCATCCAACTAGTAAGCCCAATTACAATGGAGAGAGATACTGGATTTGCTTTTCCTATAATTGCTTGAATAAAAATCATGGTCAAAATCGATGGTATACTAAGTGCGATTTCAGTAAAGCGCATCATAGTATCATCTACTAATTCGGATGCAACACCACTGAGGCTTCCATATACAATTGCGATTGTAGTTGATATGATCGTAGCTAATACCCCAATAAATAAAGAGATTCTACCACCATACCAAATCATAGTGAAAATATTTCTTCCTAAAGAATCCGTACCGAAATAAAAGGTGCTGTTAGGAGCTACATTAATATTACCTAGGTCCATATAAGAAGGATCAAATTTCGTTATTACCCCGTAAAAAATACATCCAAGGATGATTGTAAGTAAGATTACTATTGAGATATAAGGTCTTTCTTTTATATGTTTTTTAAAGCTTTTTCTTTTAGATACTTTTATCGTCTCTGGAATATAATTTTTTCCAACTATTTTAAAGTCCCTATATTGTCTTTCCAAAAGCTCTCACCCCGATCATGTTTCATTCTTGGATCTATTTTATCGTTAATTACTTGTGCTAGCATATTTACGAAAACCACCAATATCCCTGTTATTAAGCAAAGTACCATCAGCATATTATAATCATGATATTTAGCGCTCTCAAAGGATAGAGAGCCAAGTCCAGGATAAGAAAAAACTTTTTCTACCACATAAGTTCCTCCTAAAATATGAGAAACAGATATTGACATAATACTAATATAAGATGGCATAATATTTTTTAAGCAATGTTTATATACGATTTTCCTTTTACTTAAACCTTTAACTTTGCATAATAATACATAATCTTGTCTGATTTCTTCTACTAATTTATTTCTAATCATGTAGGTGTAATACCAAAGGTGACTTAATATCAGAACAATTAAAGGAAGTAAAAGATGCTCTACTCTACTTCCAATGTTGCTGGATTGCCCAAGCCCATAGGCACCACTTGAAGGTAATACCTCTAAATTAATACTGAAAATTAAAATCAGTATAAGCGATACCCAAAACGATGGAATACAAGTGGTTATAACACCTACTTTGCAAATAACTTTATCTATGAGCTTGTCCTCATGTAAGGTGCAAAAAATACCTAAAAGTAGAGCAAATAAAAAGGTTAATATATAAGTAAGCCCCCCTAGTATAATCGTATTTATATAAACATCTTTAATTACTGTCATAACGTCCTGTTTATATTTATAAGATATACCATATTCCCCATGAGCCGCATTTGATAACCAGCTAATATATTGCTTATATATAGGGTCGTTTAATCCGAGCTTTTTCATTGCATCCAGTTTTTGTGTAGTATTCATCCGTTCAACGCCTTCGCCATAATAAGACATTAAAGGATCTCCAGGTGATAACCTTGCCATATAAAAGACAATGATAGACAACAGAAATATAACAAAAATGAACTGTATTATTTTTTTTCCTATGTAAATCATATTGTTCATAACATTCTATCCTCTCCTAAATAACATAAATAACATAAAAAACACGAAAATCCAGCTCCTTCTTCAAAAAAGAAAAGAGTCGAAACCTTCGTGGTTTAATTTTAATAGTTATTAAATTTTAAAAATAAATTTTTTCTATAAAAAATTATTCTTCTGA
>DAVZGU010000483.1:0-2200 GCA_052274215.1 Clostridium sp.
AATAATAAGGAGCTTAAAGATTTGGCTTCTTTTTTATTACGTAATGTAGTAGTTTAATTTCTATACAGAAATTATGGTAATTATAGTATAATCAACTAAATGTTTATGTTGTATTCTTATTTTATAACGAAGCTAATATCTATTTATTAATAAAATAAAGGAGTTGAAAACATGTTAAATCACAAAGGGACGATAGAAATTGAAACTCAAAGATTAATATTAAGACGTTTTGCTAATGATGATTCAGATAGTATGTTTAATAATTGGGCTAACGATGAGGATGTATCTAAATACATGAGATGGCAACAGCATGAAAATATAGAAGAAACTAAAATGATAATAAACAAGTGGCTCCTTGATTATAATAGAGAATCTTTGTATATATGGGCTATTACATTGAAAGAAAGTGATGAACCTATAGGTTCAATTGGTCTATTTATAATAAATGAAAATGATGTTTGTGGAGATGTAGGCTACGCTATAGGTAAGAAATATTGGGGAAAAGGTATTACGACAGAGGCACTAAAAGCTGTATTAGGTTTTGCATTTGAGAATATTGGGTTCAATAGGATTGAGACTTATCATTCCATAAACAATCCTGCTTCGGGTAGGGTTATGCAAAAAGCAGGGATGACATTCGAAGGCTTTGCAAAGCAGAAGTACAAAAGTATTTCTGGATTTGAGGACTGTAATATGTATTCGATACTAAAAGAAGACTTTAAAATTCAGTAGTATCTCATGCAAATTATCTAAAAAACCTTTTAGGTATTTTATGCCAACATTTCTCTGAATATAGATAAGTGGTATATATTTGCAACACCCCAAGAACCCCAAGAACCCCGAGTATAAAAGGCATCAGGATGTCGGTTACCACAACAACAAGGGCTGGGATCAGAGATTAATTGATGTTGAACTATTATCTAAATAATGGTAAAATAATTGCGTGGAAAATTTTACATTTTACGAGGTAGCACAATGAAAAAAGTGTTTAAACGAATAGTTATACTATTGAGTATAATGCTAGTTTTTCTTATAGTAAGTACAATTTAAAACAATACTATCAGAAGATCGACAAGCTTTGTCCATCGCTGGCGAATGTGCCCCTTATGTATTGTTTCCTCACTCCATGTCGGGAATTGAAGCCATTTACTGGGCTCAAGAATATACAATCCTTCTGTTTATTTCTCCTGGCGGAGAATAGTTTTGGCGATTTAGATTCTCTTTTGTCATCATTTTGCCCTTGCCATAGCAAGAATAAATATTTATATCTATTTCTGTCGGCTTAAAAAGAAGCTCGTATGCATTTAACTTAACCTCTGAGTTTTGCTTTTCACTTTGCACTGCACCTGTAGGTTCTCTTGTTATGAAAAAAGAGGATTATGTCTATAATCTGAAACTGGAAAAATGAATGCTAAATTGATGAGTGTAGGGAAAAAGAACAACGGCGATACGTTGAATTTGTATTTTATTATGTACCATAATACTAAAGTGTCAGGGGTGATATTATGTTAAAACAATATTTCACTATAAATAAGATCATGGACGGAGTATATCATATTAATGAGCCAATTGTTGACTCTTCTACGGTTTGCTGTACGTTAATTGTTGGTATCAAAAAAGCACTTTTAATTGATACAGGTTATGGTATAGGCGATTTAAAACAAATCGTAAAATCTATTACCAGTTTACCGCTTATCGTTGTAAACAGTCATGGTCATATCGACCATGTAAATAGTAACTATGAGTTTGATGAAATTTATATTCATAAAGAAGATATCGTATTGAAAAATAAATATGCAACTTCAGATGTAAAGAATTATCTTATTGAATATTTTAAGCAACAGAATTTAGAGTTTCCTGAAGGCTTTTCAAAAGAAGAGTATGTAAATAGAAATGACACTTCAGCTTTAATTCCAGTGGAGGAGGGACATGTATTTAATTTAGGAGAAAGAGAACTTGAAGTAATTTATTTGCAGGGACATACCAAAGGGTCTATTGGACTTTTAGATAGAAGAAACAGAACATTATTTAGTGGAGATTCAATATCATCACAGGTATTAATGCATCTTGAAGAAAGTACATCAATAATGACTTATATTAATAGCTTAGAAAAAGTAAATAAATTAGATTTTGATAACATTATTGCTTCTCATTTTACTGAGCCATATAACAAAGATATAATTAATAAATTAATTCACTA
>DAVZGU010000484.1:0-2196 GCA_052274215.1 Clostridium sp.
TATGGTGTTTTTCATATCCATAAATGGAATTAAAAATAAGGAAGCTATAATAACTAGAGTGATGCCTTTCATTTTGTCTGTTTTAATCATAATTTAATATCTCCTTTCATGAAGTGAAAAAATTTAAAGTTATTGTTAATTCCCAGGAAATTATACCACTTGAGCTTATTTTAATGAAAGTAAATTTTCTTTATGTAATCATATTAATAATTTCAATATATACTTGACATAATCAGTAAATTATCGGTATAATAATATAAATTAAGTAATAATTATTAGTGAAGAATAATTAGAAAAAAATAGGAAGTTAAGGGGTGTATTTAAATGAATTTAAAAGAAGTTTTTGAAGAGAGAAGAGCTATCAATTTTTTTGATGTAAATAAGGGTCTTGAAGATGGGTTACTTAAGGATATAATTAACCTTGCGGTATTAGCTCCATCGGCATTTAACCTTCAACCTTGGGAAATTATAGCAGTTAAATCTAAAGAAGTTAAAGAGAAATTGTATAAACTTTCAAGTAGTCAGCCTAAGATATTGGAGGCTCCTGTGACACTAATAATTGTAGGTAATAAAACTGGATATGATGAAACAAATCCCACATGGCAGGATATGTTAAAGCTACTTGGTGGTGATAAAGAAAAATTAGCAGGTACACAAGGGTTTGCACATAGTTTATATGGTACATCAGAGGAAAATAAATTAAAGTTCGCTGAGAGTAATGCAGGACTTCTAGCAATGTCTATAATGTATGCAGCTAAGAACCTTGGAGTAGATTCTCATCCAATGAGTGGCATGGATTTTGAGGGTGTGAGAAAAGAATTTGGACTTGATGAAAATAAGACAGTAGTAATGCTAATCTCACTTGGATACTTAGATGAAAGTAAGACACTTTATCCAAGAGCATATAGAAGAGGCTACGATGAGATAGTTAAAGAAGTTTAATAGAGTTTCCTCAGGGTATTGAATAAACTGTGTTTGGTTGTTCCAGACCACAAAAACACATCCAATTGTAGTTTTGTAATTCTACAGCTTGGATGTGTTTTTGTATTATATAGGAAACACCTTTATTGATAAATTTTCTTATTATTTTTCATAATGGCTCTTGCAACTTTTATTAATTCCTTCATATATAGCACCTCTAAATAAGTTTAGAATAAAAGAGTGTGGATGAAGGTTCGTGAATATGAGAAGACTATGATAGTATATAATCATATAAGGAATACCATATATTTTTTTGTGAATTTTAAGTTCGAAATTGGTATTCTTATTAAGTTGTAAAGATGAATAATAGGGTTTAACTTGGAGACTTTAGCATAGAATTTTGCCTGTTTTTCATGTTGAAACAATAGATGAGGTGATTTAATTGGTTGATTTAGCACTGCTAGGATGTGGAGGGGGAATGCCAATTCCAGAAAGATATTTATCTTCACTTCTCATAAACTATAAAGGAAGAAAAATACTTATTGACTGCGGAGAGGGTACCCAGGTATCCATGAAAATACTTGGCTGGGGGTTTAAGTCGATAGATGTGATTTGTATAACTCATGGACATGCAGACCACATTGTAGGACTTCCGGGTATTCTTGCAACGATTGGTAACAGTGGTAGAACTGATCCCATTACTATAATTGGGCCTAAAGGTATTACTGATATTGTGAAAGGGCTAAGGGTTGCAGCACCTTACCTTCCTTATGAACTTAATATCTTAGAAAATCCTCAAGAATCTGTGAAAATACAAGCTTCATCAAAGGCTACTAATACTTCAGTAGGAGAATTTAATGATTTAATAATTTCAACACTGGAACTTGAGCACTCAACTAATTGTTTGGGTTATAGCCTCTATTTTAATAGAAAACCCAAATTTGATGTAGAAAGTGCAACTAAAAATGAAATACCAAAGAAATTTTGGAGTAGACTGCAAAAGAATGAGATTATAAATGAACATGGGAAAACATATTTGCCAAGTATGGTGATGGGACAAGAAAGAATCGGAATAAAGATTAGTTTTATAACGGATACAAGACCAATTCCTAAAATAACAACTTTTATTAAAGGAAGTGACTTGTTCATTTGTGAAGGCACTTATGGTAATGAGAATGATATTGAAAAAGCCATAAGGAACAAACATATGACTTTTAGTGAGGCAGCGGAACTTGCTTTAAGTGGAGATGTACAAGAACTTTTATTAACACATTT
>DAVZGU010000485.1:0-2179 GCA_052274215.1 Clostridium sp.
TAAGCTTTCTGATCAAATTGTTAAGACACTAACTGTAACTGATTTTGGTGGCTTATTTTCTCGCTCTAATATGATGCCTCTTATTATATTCTCTATTTTCTTTGGTTTATGTGTTAGTTCCCTTGGCGCTGAAAACAACATTATAGCTAAGGGGTTAGATGCTATGTCCAAAGTTATGATGAAATTTATCAGCATTATTATGTTATACGCTCCAATCGGTTTGGGTGCTTATTTTGCAAGCCTCATTGGCGAATTTGGTCCTCAGCTCTTGGGCGCTTATGCAAGAGCTATGATTATATATTATCCACTATGTATTGTATATTTTTTTGCTGCATTTTCTGGATATTCATATTTTGCTGGTGGTACTCAGGGCATAAAAATTTTCTTCAAAAATATTTTAGAACCGGCGATTACATCTCTTGCAACTCAGAGCTCTATTGCAACTCTACCTGTTAACCTAAAGGCTACTAAGAATATGGGAGTTCCAAAGGATATCCGTGAAATTGTGTTGCCAATTGGTGCGACCATGCATATGGACGGTACTGTTATTTCTTCTATATTAAAAATTTCATTTTTATTTGGAATATTCGGACAAGGATTCTCTGGAATCGGAACCTATATTGCCGCACTGGCAATTTCAGTTATGGGTGGCGTAGTTATGTCGGGTGTCCCAGGTGGTGGACTCATCGGTGAAATGTTGATTGTAAACTTATTTGGATTTCCGCCAGAAGCGTTTCCAATTATTGCAACTCTTGGTTTCCTTGTAGATCCTGCTGCAACATGGATAAACTGCACTGGTGATGCTGTAACATCTATGATTGTTACTCGATTGGTAGAAGGTAAAGACTGGATGAAGAAGAATGTTCAATCTTCTATCAAAGGTTAATGACTTATAGATGTTAAATCTATATTAAGGGTTGAATGTTCTACCCTTAAATAACTGATTTAGCCCTAAAAATTATTAATAATATAGAAAATGGTTCAATAACATTGGCATAGTTATTGCTTGTAATATAAGTGTATTTGCAAATACGAGTTATAATTAAAACTTACATCGGATGATTTTTCAGCATCTAATACTTTATGTACACTAAATCCTAAACTGTAAACTTTAATCATAGTAATATTAGAAGAAGTCTATTTAATATTTTCTACTATTAAGGATTCACCTACTAGTACTATGATAGGATTAGAACTTGCATTATTGGGTTTACTTGTATATTATTATTGTAAGATAAAAAGATTTTTAAAATTAAAATATAGTTTCATAAAAAAGGAGAATAATTATGATAAAAGAAATTATTTCAACTAAAAAAGCACCTGCAGCAATTGGACCATACTCACAGGCAATTAAGGTAGGAAATCTATTATTTACATCTGGTCAATTACCATTTATACCAGAAACCGGAGAACTTATAAGTAGCGACGTAAGAAAAGCTACAGAAAGATCTATTGAAAATTTAAAAGCAATATTAGAAGAAGCAGGATCATCTCTTGATAAAGTCGTAAAAACGGTAATTTTTCTTAGAGATATGAATGATTTTGCAATAGTAAATGAAGTATACGAAAGTTATTTTACTTCAAATCAACCAGCACGTTCATGTGTCCAGGTGGCAAAACTGCCTAAAGATGGAATACTTGAAATAGAAGCTGTAGCATTTGTATAAAAAAGGAGGAGTAATCAATGATTAAAATTCCTGAAAAAATAATGTTTGCAAACTTACCAACACGGATAGAAAAACTAGAACGACTTTCTCAAAAACTGGGCGGACCTAATATCTATATAAAAAGAGATGATCAAACAGGAACCGAAGTCTCTGGTAATAAAATAAGAAAACTTGAATTTTCTGTAAAGGAAGCTCTTGATCAAAAATGTGATGTACTTATTACCTGCGGTGGAATTCAATCTAATCATTGTAGATCTACAGCAGCAGTAGCTGCAAGACTTGGAATGAAATCAGTCCTTGTTTTAAGAGGTGACTCAGAAACAGAGTCAGATGGTAATTTGTTTATAGATAAGCTTTTGGGAGCCGAGCTTCGTTTTGTTACTCCAGAAGAATATAAAAATAATAAAACTGGAATTATGGAACAAATCAAGGCACAATTAGAGGAAAATGGTTACAACCCTTATATTATACCAGAAGGTGCTTCTAATGGAATTGGTGGATTTGGATACTAT
>DAVZGU010000486.1:0-2175 GCA_052274215.1 Clostridium sp.
CAATTATCTTCTCCTTGGCTTCTTTTTTAGAATCATACTTCTCAGATTCCCCTCTCTCATTCTTCATAGCCCTTTCTACTGCAACATCAAGATCTACTTTTAAATAGATTTTAAATGAGTCAGGTATAAAATGCCATGCAAGTCTAGCATCAAAAATGAAATTTTCCTTTTCTCTTCCAATTTCCATAGTTTCATTATCAACTTCATGATCCAAATTATTATCAAGCATATACTTATTGTATTCTGTTATAGACATACCCTTTTCTACCGCTAACTTTCTTTGCAATTCACCAACACTAAAATAAGTATAACCTAAAGCCTCACTTATCGCCTTAGCAACACTACTCTTACCTGAATATAGCCATCCAGTTATAGTAATTTTCAATTCTACATCAGCTCCTTTTCTTGGGTTCATAATAACTAATGTCCTAGCAAATATTACTCCATTTACGAAGTTCATACATTTTGCTGCTGATACCTTGTAACAAATATCATACGTTCTTCATATTATGCATAATAGTGGTTTAACAATTAATAGTTGTTATCTACAACTAACTCACTACAAGGAGGCTTAAAATGTACGGAAATCCATATATGACGTATGATCCAAATTTATTGTCAAACTCCTTAGAAGGTATTAGAGCCGCAGTTCAAGGTGAAAAAGAAGACGAATTGTTCTATGACTACTTAATAAGCGTTGCTCCTACAGACGATGAAAAGAAAATTATTGCATCTATAAGAGATGATGAACGTGGGCATAATAAACTGTTTAGACAAATATATAATAACATCACTGGAATAGATGTACTACTTAAAGGCGATGAAGAATTTGTGAAACCTATTTCTTACCTCGATGGCATTAAAAAGGCATTATTTGGAGAACTGGGCGCTGTGGAAAGATATCGAGAAATCAGAAGAGGGCTTCCATCTACAATGTACAGAGATATACTTTTCAACATTATAACTGACGAAATAAAGCATAGTGTAAAATACAATTACTTATTTACCTTAAACCACAAATAATATTCACATGCTATCCCGCGCCCTTTGACCCAATGTAAGGATTATTACTGAGAATAAAATTAATACGCATCCAATTACAATAGTAAATGACAGTTTTTCACTTAGAATTATAACTCCAAGTATAATGCTTACTATAGGCTCTAAAGTGCTTAATATTGCGGCACTAGAAGGGCCTATTATTTTTATGCCCTTTAAAAACATTGTAAGAGCTAAAACTGTAGATACTAGAGCAATGCTACCGGAAGCTAAAAAACTATATGGCTTTATATTAAAATCTAATTGCCCATTAACCATGCCCACTATGAAAATTGACAGTGCAGCTATAAAAGCTAAATAGAAAGTTAGTACAAACGTATCAATTTTACTAACTTCGCTATGTGCAACTCCAACAATATAATACGCATAGAAAAAACCTGAAATAAGAGCGAGCCATACTCCTTTAAAATTTAATGAAGCGCTGCCACTGTCCACTAAAAGATATATTCCGATTACCGATAAAATCAGCGCTAAGATTTTACTTAAATGTAATTTTTCTTTGTACAAAATCACTGAAAAAGCTGTTACTATCACAGGGTAAACGAAATGTAGAATAGTAGCGAGGCCCACAGATATATAATTATATGATAAAAATAGTGCATAAGATGTGCCTGTATATCCTATAATCGCTAAAAAAATAATGTGTATTAGCTGTGACTTATTTAATTTAAAATCTTTTTTTGTAACAACTATGTAAAGTAATATTATTAAAGTAGCTATAAAAAATCTAAGAAATAACACTGTTGTTGCATTTGCGCCACCCTTATAAGCTATTTTTGCGAGAATTGGCATAACTCCAAAAGCCGCTGAAGATACTACCGTATATATTATTCCATCTATCTTTTTCATTTATTCACATCCTTATTGTTTATGTTCACATATCATTCTATCACAAACAAAAAAAATAAAACTATCAAAATACCCCTAATGTATTTTGATAGTTAAGTCACTATCTGCAAATATGCATCCTTCATATTATTCTAAGCTGTTGTTAATGAGGAAATGATTTAATTAGTAACTTCATCAATTATACTATTAATATAATTTAGTACTTCTTTCTTTTGTTCTATAGATTTACCTTTTACTTCTTCTATTCTGCTCAGAATTTTGTTTGCT
>DAVZGU010000487.1:0-2154 GCA_052274215.1 Clostridium sp.
TATTAGACTTTACTTTGACATAATGCTTTCCTATATTTATCATAGGTTCAATTGCAAGTACCATACCATGAACTAACTTAGGTCCTCTATTTGGAACACCATAATTAGGAATTTCTGGATCTTCATGCATTGACTTACCAATTCCATGACCTACAAAATCCCTAACCACAGAATATCCATGGCCTTCAGCATAACACTGAATTTCAGCAGATATATCTGATAATCTATTACCGATTATAGCTTTTTCAACACCCTTAAAGAAACTATTTTTAGTGACCTCAATGAGCATTGTAGCTTCATTGGATACTTTTCCTACTGGAAAAGTTCTAGCAGCATCTCCATGATAGCCATTTAATATGGCACCACAATCTATGCTAATTATGTCTCCTTCAAGTAAAATACGGTTAGATGGAATTCCATGAACCACTTCATCATTAACAGATGTACATATGGAAGCTGGAAATCCACAATAACCCTTAAAAGATGGTTTAGCACCTTGTTTTACTATGAACTCTTCAGCTAATTTATCCAGTTCTGCAGTGGTTATTCCAGGTTTTATTACCTGTTCAATTATTACAAGAGCTTCTGAAACCACTTTACCCGCACTTCTCATGTATTGAATTTCCATATCACTTTTTATGTTTATCATTTTTTTATTTCTTCTAAGATACCACAGATACTTTCAAATACGCTGTTAATTTCTAGTGTCCCATCAACTGCTGATAATAAGTTTTTGTCATCATAATACTTTATCAATGGTTGTGTTTGAGCTTCATATATGTCTATCCGTTCATTAACGGTTTCTTCAGTATCATCAGCTCTTTGTACAAGATCACATCCACATAAATTACATTTTCCGTCCACTTTCGGCGGATTGAATTTAATATGATAGCTAGCACCACATGTAAGACAAACCCTTCTACCAGTCATTCTACTCAGAATAAATTCTCTAGGCACCTTTATTAATAATGCTGTATCAAGGGAATTACCCTTTTCGTCTAATAAAGTTTTCAAGGCTTCACCTTGATTAACAGTTCTAGGATAGCCATCTAGTAAAAATCCATTACTACAATCTTCATTATTTAACCTATCCTTGATTATATCTATAGTCAATTCATCTGGGACTAAATGCCCCTTATCAATATGTTTCTTAGCTTCAATTCCAAGAGGGGTTTTTTCTGAAATATTCTTTCTGAATATGTCCCCTGTTGATATATGTGGTATGGAAAATTTATTACTTATGGATTTTGCTTGCGTTCCTTTTCCGGCTCCCGGAGGACCTAACAAGATTATTCTCATAGTATCATCTCCTGGTAATAATTTATTTAAGGAATCCTTGGTAATGGCGCATTACTAATTGTGATTCAAGTTGTCTTAAAGTTTCAAGACCAACATTCACCATAATTAATAACATTGTACCTCCAAAATATATTCCCTTAAAGTGAGTATATCCCTCTATAAAAATAGGGAATATTGCTATAACAGCCGCAAAAGTTCCTCCCAGTATCGAAACCTTAGTCAATACCTTATCAATATATGTTGCTGTATTCTCACCTGGTCTAATTCCTGGTATGAAACCTGATGATTTATGCATATTTTCAGCCATTTCATCTGGTTTAAATGTTACCTGAGTATAAAACCATGTAAAGAATACTATTAATACAAAATACACCAAGGAATACTTCCAACTGTTTCTTTCAAATATGCTCCAAGGACTTCCTACAATGAACTTTGCAATTGAAGATGTCGGTTTAAGCTGTGCTATTGTTTCTGGGAATGTCATTACTGACATTGCAAAAATTATACCGATAACTCCAGATGCAGTTACACCAATTGGAATATGTGTTGATTGTCCTTTAAAAACCTTGTTTCCAACAGCTTTTCCAGCATATTGAACTGGAATTCTTCTTTCACCCAAACTTGCTATTACTACTGCAACTAATAATGCTATAGCAACTACAATAAACATTATAACCTCTACAAAATTTACAGTGCCTGCCTTCTGAAGTGCAGCAATTTTATACACTGTTGTAGGTAATCCAGATACAATATTAATAAAAATTATTAATGAAATACCATTACCTATACCTTTACCTGTAATTTGTTCACCTATCCACACCAAAAATATTGATGCAGTAGTCATCGTTAGTATCA
>DAVZGU010000488.1:0-2154 GCA_052274215.1 Clostridium sp.
TTAGCAAACAGAACTTGTCCACTTCGTTACCAATTTTTGTAACGGGGTCGGATCCGCCTCCCATAGCCATCAACCTAAGGATTGAAATATAATCCAAATGATGTTGGTTATCATTATTTTATAAATGGAAGTTACAATATGGGTGAAAATAGAATTTTTTCAAAATAATTAATAAATATTGTGAATTTTAGGTACAGTAATTAAACCCACAATTAATTTTGTAGATTATTTACATATATTTAAATAACATCAAGTATTAGCTTGCCATTTTTTCCAATTCAGCTTCTGTTATTTCGATGTCCTTTAATATTAATGCCAGTGTTTTTCTACCTTTCCGTTTGCATTTCAAACCTAATTTTCTTATTAAATTAAAAATCTTCAATAATAGGCTTGATACCATTATTTCACCCTTGAAAATTTTCTGCCTTAACACATCAAAGTAGTCTTGAACAATGCCAAAAGACTTTAATTCACTAATTTCTTTTCCTTCCTTTTCATAAATTGCTTTCAGGGATGTAAAAACAATACACAAAGAAAGCAGTATGGCGATAAGCCTTCCATATAAAAAACATTCAACCCTCTCAATTTTTGTTTTTTTGACTCTATGTATTTTAAAATTTGATTTCCATATTTTAAACATTATTTCTACGTGCCACCTTAGGGTATATAGTTCATGAACCTTTAAAGCATCTATAGTTTCAACTGCTGTATTAGTAACATAAACATTTATAGAAGCCCATTGGTCGTTTCTTTCACCTATAATTTTATGCCCTTTTCTAATCTCCTCTTTCTGTTTATTTTGTCTTTTCCTCTTGTTTTCTTCAGATAATTTAGTTACAATTAATCTGGTTTTAAATTTATTTTTATATGCATTTCCTAAATAGATTTCTGGAGGCTCCAGTGTTTCACCTTCTGATAAAGGTTCTGTCAGCTTGTAGATATCTATTAGGGAATATTTATCTCTTACAGTTGTTTTACCACCAAAACCTATTTCTGTTACCTCCTGTCTTTTAAAAATATTCATATGGATTTTAAGTTTTGAAACATAGTAAGCTTCCTCATTCTCAATAAATCTTAAATCTTCTATTTTCAAATAGCCTAAATCTTTTAAACATAAATCACCTTTTCTTACTGTACTTTGTAATTTAGGAATGTAGGATCCATCATTTTTATATCCTTGCATAACCTCACAAAGAATAAATTCTCCAGTTAATAAATCATATTGAAGCTGTATTTTAGCGCCTGATTTACTAATAGATCCTTTATAAATGTTTTTATGATTATCTGGAAGTTTAAAAATTGTAGAATCTACTACAGTTATTCTATTAAAGTTTGTTTTAAGCAGCTGTTCTTGTTCCCTTAAAATATTACTTTGTACCTTCATCATTTCATTAAAGACATTTTTCATTAGCAAATTCGCTTCGCTCATAAAAACCCCCGGGGTACGTAAACAAATTGTGGACATAATTTGTTTTGCTACTTGCACTACATGTATGCACTTCGTGGAGTACCCTGGGGTTTTATAAGCGAAGCGAATTTCTACATTCTACTAATAATTAGAAATGTAAATCAGTTATATATTTATAAAATCACTGTTTTATAGGGACAACATTAATGTTAAAAAGTACAGTAAGCACTAGCAATTAATCTAGTACTTATTATTCAATGAGGTACTCATTGTTTTAGTTAGTTATTCCCATCTTTACTTTATCAACTTTATCCCACGTTGCCTGTGCTTCACTAGGAGTTATACCATACTGTGATGAGCAATCACCAAAAACTTCTGTATCATATTTATCAGACGAATAACTACCATTAATTTTGTCATAGTATGCCCATCTATCAACACAATATTGCCATATTGCTTCATCATTGTTTACTGTTGATGTATCTGTTGTATCTGTTGGTGGTGTTGCCATTTCTGTTAAAGTTGTACCTTCATAGATACTATCTGCCAACGATAATTCCGTTGTACTATTATATACTTCCATACTTGTATGATTTGGATTTTTAAATACTTCTTTAGCACTATCTATTGCACTTTGAAATGTATCTCTATCTGATTGATTATGTAACTCTTTTAAATTTGATACTTTAGTTTCTTCTTCTGTAATTTTTTTTGATAATTGTTGAGTATCTTCTTTTAAGTTTGCC
>DAVZGU010000489.1:0-2151 GCA_052274215.1 Clostridium sp.
CAACAAAATAGTATACAAAATTATATTTTAAAAATTCTTCTTATTAGTGCATATATCAAATGCATTTTATTAATCAAAATTAACTTAAATGCTTAAAAAGGATTACTCCTTATATAATTTTAATGGTTGATGAATTAATTACTAATAGTTAAAAAGGCACAAAAATATGAGAATCCAATTGAGAATGGAGAATATACACTATATATACACAGAAAATACATAGATAAGTATGCTAAAATGTAGCAAATAGCGCCATTATAGGGCGATTCGCAATACGAACTTCGCTAAAAACCTATTGAACTAAACCGCTAAAAATCGGTGGAAGGAAAGTCCACTTTAAACTTCATATTATATAAAAAAGGTAGTATCTCAATTTGATATGCTTGCCGCACTTGCAGCTAAACTTTCAACATAAGTTGTTTTATTTGCACTGTTGTTTTTTAATATGTTGTATATTGCTATTCCAGCGAATACATCGCCTCCTCCTGAATTAACATTAATGTTTACATCAGTCATTCCATTAAGTTTAGCCAAAAAATTAGCTACATCTTGTGGTGCTTTGTCCCCTAGGTTTCCACCTCCCCACCAACATTCAGAATCATAAGCAGTACTTACAATATCTCCATAAAAGTATAAATCTGCTGATGTATCAGTCCGGGTTTTAATCTCTATTTTACCTACGTTTTTTATATCTCCAGCTTTGTCTTTTTTGTAAATTGTTATATTCTAATCATTTGTCTCCTTTCTCTAATATAAATATGAAAATACAATTGGGTTTAAAAATTTGTACTTATTTAAAAATGATGTTTATTCTTAACATTCTAAAAGACTGCACTTTTCTAAGTACAATCCTAATTGCATAGTAATTAAATTTTTCGTTATCTTATGTTTCTTACACCAACCTCTTAGACATCAAGAGAATTCTATAAAAAATAAAGCAAGAGCATTTCTACTATAGTTGAGCAACAGTATGAGAAGCAATTTTACTTTCTTTTACGTTTGAAACATTAATTATTATTGCAGGAACTGGAGCATAATTAACAGAAGCCATTAATATACCCAGCATCCCTTTTGCAACTTTTCTCATAAAACAACACCTCCATTTTGACTTTTAAATTAATATTTGATATAGAGCAACTAGCAATAATATAATTCCTGGTATTATAGAAAGCTTTCCACTAACCTTTTTTGATAATCCTTTAAGTGCTAAAAAATTACCAAATAAAATCATAATCATTTCTGAAACTTCCAACAGGCATACTGTTAAAATAACTGGAAATCCTGCTAATGATAAACCTAAAGCTTGCGCAAAGTCATCTACACCTAATCCAAGACCTACTAGATAGGTCTCCCAGAAACTTACTACCCTTATTTTATTAGAAGGCATAGAGTCTTCATTTACTGATTTAACATTATCATCTTTTCCCTTCCATCCGCTATACAACATTTTAAATCCTATTGCTCCTAAAATAATTGCACTTAACCCGCTGGTAATATAACCAGGCAAAGAAGTAAAGACGAAACTACCTAGGAGCATTATACCGTAGGTGGACGTTGCAGACCCTAATACCATTATCACTAATGTTTTAAAAGGTAGTTTAATCTTATAAAGCCCATAAGCGACACCAACGGAGAAATCATCAGCACTTAATGTTAAAGCCAAAATGAAGATTGTAAAAAAGGTCATTAAAAATTTAACAATCTCCATAAATATCACACATCCTTATTATCTATATTTTTATCTCTTATATATATTATTGAAATAATAAGGATGTGTGATATAAGATTTGTATTAAACAAAATTTAGTATTACACTGTTACAAGAATGTTATAAAAATTGTGTTATTTATAACACAACAAAAGACTATACTATTTTAAGTACAGTCTTAATTGCGTAATCAATGAAGAATGTTGCTGATTCGCACACTCAAATCCTTGCTTATACTAGTTATTTCTTTCGTGAAAGTTCTTCGAGTCTAACTAGTATTTCAGTCTGATTTTTTAATTCCTGCATTTGATCATCCTGTAATCTGGCAAGATAAGTTAATGTTTTATGATCTGTATTAGCTTTAGCTTCATTTTGAGCTTGGATAACATTCTGACCTACCATAATTATTGGTAAAAGCACCAATTGTAGCACTGTTTGGGCTA
>DAVZGU010000490.1:0-2136 GCA_052274215.1 Clostridium sp.
GAAGAAAGCATTATGAAATGGTTAGTGGAAAATGGATTCTAATTTTTCATTACCTGTGTAACAAATACAGAATAAGCACTATAAAATGCCATAGGGAGTTAAGCGCTACTTCCAGTCCAGGACAAAACTTTCCTTTAACGGAGGTTAAATCCATGGTATGCAGTATTTTAGGGAGTGATCATAGCTTTGATACTTATACTGTGAAGGAAGAAGGCACCCTATGGTTTACATCAAAATCATTTAACATGACAGTTAATGAGCTTATGAATTTGAATGGTTTGAAAGATAGTAGTGGTAGCAATTTTATCATACTAATTACTAGTGACTTTAGTCATAAGTAGTTAACGGTATATCTATACTAATTCTATTCATATTAGTACCATCTGTATTAATCAAATATAGTTCGTATGCAGGAGGTGAATCAGGCCAGTTTGTATACTTAAAAAATAAAAGTTTATCGCTCTTATGATAATAAGTAGGACTATTTGCAGATAATCTTAGACTAGTTAATTGTTTAGCTCTTCTCGTTTTAATATCCATAGTATATAGTTCATATTCAAAGGGGCTAAGACTTTTAGCGACAGCTGAAAAAGCAATAGAATTATTATCGGGTGATAATTTTATATCGCCAATTGTGCCATTTTCTTCAATTGTTCCATAATCTTTTATGGATAGAATAGAAATTGGATTGTTTAAAGCATTTAATGAAATTGTGGAAATGTTATTTCCTACATCATCAGACCTGTTAAAGATTAAAGTGTTTCCATCTTTTGTGATATTTAAATTTTTTAGTTGATACTCTTTAATAAAGGTAAGTTGCTTTAAGTTCTTTCCGTTTATGTCAACAGAGAAAATATCATATTCATGTGTAGAAGTTGAAGCTATAGGTGAATAATGTTTATAAGTCCCTGCTTTTAAAAAAAATATTTTTTGGTTATTAGTGGATAAAATAATTTCCGTAATTAAGCCATCTACTTTTAAAAGCTCATGGTTATTCCCTCCATTTTCATTCATAACACGTATAGATGACCTTAGCTCCTTTTTATTATTAGGAGTTTTTATATAAAAAATTTTAGAATCATCTGAAGAATAAATTGGAGATAAATGTGAATATTGCTTCTTCGCTGTTGCTAATTGAATTAAATTTGTTCCATCCGTTTTTGTTGTATATATTGATGCTGACCCATTTTTATAATAAGAAAATGCTATTTTTTCATCATTTGAATTAATACTTACATGGTTATCTAGTCCTGTGTATTCATCATCATAAGGTTTGAAAATTAATATTAATAAGCCTATAATTAATGTAAAAATAAAAATACGTTTCATGATTTTATCTCTTCTAAAGGGTAGAATTCAACATTTTTATAAAGCTCTCTCGTTATTTTATAATGTTTATCGGGATGTGAATCACCTAAAGTCTTTACCATAAGAAATTTTCTCAATATAGAATTTGTAGTATTTGATTTTTGTTCATTATCCAATAATTTATTAATCTGAATCACGCCAACATTCCCCTCCAACTAATTCGCATTAAAATACTATTTTACTTATACCGTGTATTTACAATTGATGAACTATTTAAGAATATTCCGAACTAATCAAATATTATATATATTTGTAGTATTGCTTACTATAGAAGCCTAAAGTCCAATTTTCATAAAGCCCACTGTGAAAGGTAAATGTTTATACTTTCTTGTACCTGTATGTATAAATCCTAAACCACTGTACCAATTCATTAATTTCGTACTTTCTTCAATTACTCCAATAGTCATTTTATTACTTCCCATTTCTCTGACTTTATCCATTGCAAAAATAATCATTTCTCTGCCATAACCTTTATGGCGATATTCTACCAATACAGCGAGATTATTCAGTTCAAAACTCCCACCACCATTCTTGCTAAGCGAAAAATAACCTACAATGATACCATTATCCAGGTAAGCAAACATTGGTCGACCTTCATCATACTGCTTATATAATTTTTCAACTTTCATAAAACTTGCATTCCCTGGACAATTCTCTTTTGTAAGACTAAATTCTTGTGCTACCGTTCCAAAACTTTTTCTGATTACTTGTACACATACTTTAATCTCATCTCTTTCTATCTGCCTTATCATTTTTATCACTTCCATA
>DAVZGU010000491.1:0-2104 GCA_052274215.1 Clostridium sp.
TAGAAATGAAGCAGATAACATAAACTTAAGTTTATGTTATCTGCTTCATTTGTTTGAATGTGCCTTAAGCCGTTCTTTAATTTTTTTCTCATATCCATTGTCGAGAGCTTCATAATATACTTTGCCAATTAGCTCATCAGGCAAATATTGCTGTGCTACATAATTCCCCTCATAAGCATGCGGGTACAAATATCCTACTCCATGTCCTAGTTTCTTTGCACCGCTATAGCTTTGATCCCTTAAATGTACAGGTATTTCCCCTATGTTTTTTTCTTCTACATCTTTAAGTGCATTGTTTATAGCCATATAAGATGCATTACTTTTAGGAGCTGAGGCTATATAAATTGCAGCCTGTGCTAAAATAATTCTTGCTTCTGGCATGCCTATAAACTGAACCGCTTGTGCTGCATTATTTGCTACAAGTAGCGCAATAGGATCAGCATTCCCCACATCCTCGGATGCAGCTATTACAATTCTCCTGGCAATAAACTTGGCATCCTCCCCAGCGTATATCATCCTAGCAAGGTAATGTACTGTAGCATCAGGGTCCGATCCTCGCATACTTTTAATAAACGCAGAAATTACATCATAATGCTCGTCTCTATTCTTATCATATTTTATATGCTTTTTTTGGAGACATTCCTGAGCAACCGCAAGGGTTATTTTTATTTTACCCTCTTCATCTCTATCCGTAGTGAGTACTGATAATTCCAAAGCATTAAGTGCACGTCTTGCATCTCCATTTGCCATATCTGCAAGATAACTTATAGCTTCACTCTCCATACAAATATTGGTGTTCCCAAAGCCTACTTCTTTATCAACAAGTGCACGAGCAATAATCTTTTCAATATGTTTTTTCTTTAACGGTTCCAATTTAAATAACATAGATCTAGATATTAATGCATTATTAACTTCAAAATATGGATTTTCCGTAGTTGCTCCAATTAAAACTATTGTGCCTTTTTCTACAAAAGGTAACAATGCATCCTGTTGAGCTTTATTAAATCTATGAATTTCATCTATAAATAATATGGTTTTAGTATTGTACATGCCTAAATTATTCTTAGCGTCCGCTACCACTTCTCTTAATTCTTTTAGCCCATCTGTTACAGCATTAAGTCTAACAAAATTAGATTTCGTTGTATTTGCAATAACTTTAGCCAAGCTAGTTTTACCTGTACCTGGTGGACCATAAAGTAGTAACGAAGTTATCTTATCCGCTTTTATAGCTCGGTGCAAAAGCTTTCCCTTACTTAAAATATGCTCTTGCCCTACATAGTCTTCTAATTTTTCAGGTTTTAATCTCTCAGCGAGTGGCGCTTCTTTTTGTAAGTTCTTTTGTGCTTGTAATTCAAATAGATCCATATAATCACCTTTAAATCTTTCTTTTAGTTTATTCTGCTCTATTATAATTAATTAGCTTAAAGATTTTTGTTTTAGTTTTTCTGTCATATCATGTAATTTAACTATTCCAGCTTCTCTTAATTTCTTATTCTCATCTTCAATGTTCTTTGTTTCCTCTATCCCTTGCATAATAGTGTTCCATGTTTTCTCTAGAGTTTCTATTTTCACACTTGTTCCTCCAGCGAGTTTTGCTATGTCAACACTTTGACTTCTTATATTTTCAGCATTTTTCATTAATAATTCATTAGTAGTTCTGTCGAGTTCTGCTAAAGAATCTGATACTAGCTTTTGCTTTTTTAAAGCAATAGCTTGAATTATTCCATTTTTGAATACAGGTATAGTTATTATAAAAGCAGAATGAACTTTAGATATCAACTTATAATTTCCCCTTTGAATCATTTTAATTTGAGGGGCAGTTTGTAATGATACCATCTTAGCCATTTCCAAATCATAAATTCTCTGTTTTAACATTTCAATAGTGGCTTTAGCATTCTCGTAATTTATCATATTTATTTGTTCACCATTCGCTGCTAACGCCTCAAGTCTAGGAATTTCTCCACTTTCATTTTTTTCAACAACCATATTTCCTGCTGCAATGTATTTTTCTAATTCTCCATAATACTCAAAATTCTGATTATATAAGTTTTCAAGTGATAAGTTAGAACTATTTATTTCCGCCTTATAACCACTAAGCTGAGTG
>DAVZGU010000492.1:0-2090 GCA_052274215.1 Clostridium sp.
GAATCTGTTCATTCTTCAAATGACTTTGATAGGATTCCAGAAATGCTTCAACAACTCTCTGAAGTTGATAGTCAAAATTATAATTACGAAAAATCGGTAGAACGAATAAAAAAATATACACGAATTTTAAACTCACCTTATTTTGGAAGGTTTGATTTTAAGGAAGATGCTTATAATGATACAGATCAGATTTATATCGGCCTTTATAATTTAATAGATAATGATACAAGTTCAATTTTAATATACGATTGGCGCTCGCCTGTTTCAAGTATGTTTTATCAATGTGAACTTGGTAAAGGATCATATAATGCCCCCTTCGGAATAATTTCGGGTGATATTTTTATGAAGAGGCAATATAAAATTGAGAATTCTGAGCTTAAGTATTTTTTTGATAGTAGCATAACAATTAATGATGATATCCTACAAGAAGCGTTAAGTCACAACTCTTCCTCAAATATGAAAAATATTGTTGAAACCATTCAAAAGGAACAAGATGTAATTATTAGAGATACTGAAAATGAGCTTTTGATCGTACAAGGCGTAGCTGGAAGCGGTAAAACATCTATAGCACTACATAGAATTGCATATTTGCTTTATGTTGGTATTGGATCAAAGCTATATTCCAATAATATTATTATAATTTCCCCCAGTTCTGTTTTTAGTAAATATATTTCTGGAGTTTTACCAGAACTAGGCGAGGAAAACGTAGAGGAAACTACTTTTGACAATATTGTAGTTGATTTTTTAGATAATAAATTTATATTTGAAAGTAGAAAGCAGCAACTTGAAACTTTGATTATTAATGATAATCAGCAAAATTCAAATATAAAAATGGAGAACACTAAATTTAAAGGTTCGAAAACATTTGTAACTATTTTGGATAGATTAATACATTATTATGAGCATAAATTAACCCATTTTGAAGACTTATATTATGATGGAAAAATTATTGAAACAAAACAGCAGCTAAATAATCTTTTCCTAAACGGTAAAATGGATATGCCAATATCAAAAAAACTTAAAAGAATAGAAAGTATGATGCTTAATAAAATTCATCCTTTAAGAAAAGCAAGACTTGAAAAAATTCAGATGATTGTTCAAAATGGCATAGGGCATGAATTAGAAATAAAATCTTTTAGCAGATTAATGGCAATTAAAGAAGCTAAAGTATTAATGAATCATATTCATAAATTTACCGAGGTTGATTATGTGGATTTGTATAAACTACTATTTAATAAAACAGGACTTCTTTTAAAACTTTCGCAAGGGTTAGAATTACCAAAAAACATTAACCAAATGGTATCAGAAACCATAGAAAGTCTCCATAAAGGCTATATTAATTACGAAGACTGTGCTCCCCTTTTATATATCAAACTAAGGCTTAACGGCAGTCGCGAGTTTTCAGATATACGGCAGGTTGTTATCGATGAAGCCCAAGATTATTATCCACTTCAATACGAAGTTTTTAATCTTCTGCTACCTAGAGCTAAGTTTACAGTACTCGGTGACTTTAACCAAACTCTCGAAAAACGTGGTGATAAATCTATATATGATGATATAGAGAAAATTCTTTGCAAGAAAAAGAGCATAAAGCTTTCTATGAATAAAAGTTTTAGGTCTTCTATAGAGATTAATGCATTTACTCAGAAAATATTAAATAGCAAACAGGAGTTTGTTCCCTTTGAGAGACATGCATCGGAACCGCAAATTATATTTAAAGACAATGAAGAGTTGCTTTATGAGACTATAATTCAAGATATTCATAACTATGAAAGTCGTGGTTATGAGTCTATTGCAGTTATTTGCAAAACGGAGAAAGAAACCCTATTGGTTCAAAAAAGACTATCCAATTCAACTAATATTAAATTGTTAAATACAGAAGATACTGAGAGTATAAAGGGTACCCTTGCTATTCCTTCTTATATATCAAAAGGTCTAGAATTTGATGTAGTACTTGTGTTCAATGTTTCAAAGGACAATTATAACAGTGAGTTTGATAGGAATCTTTTATATGTGGCTTGTACAAGAGCACTACATCAGCTTGCTATTTATTACACAGGAGAGAAAAGCGAGTTTATTTAATTGATTTT
>DAVZGU010000493.1:0-2085 GCA_052274215.1 Clostridium sp.
ATCTACTTGTAACGTTCTTCGTTAGTTTTGCAGCAATTATAATGCCTTTATATCTTGCTGGAAATATGGGGATTGAGCATTCTATACTTGGACTTATAAATTCATATTGCTTTTTTATAAGTCCTTCTGATTCATTACAAATGGTTAATACCTATAATATATTTGGGACACCTGTGATAAATATAGTCGCTTGTGGTATCGCTTTAATAATATTTTCTATGATTTCTATATATATTACAAAGCGCTCTTTTAGAAAACATGAAGTTATTAATTAAATTACAGTTTTTGAAGTATAGATGGAGGTGAGTTTATGGATTTAGTAAGACATGAATTATATAAAATTTTTTCGAAAAAGATAGTAATTATTGGAATAGTGATACTTGCAGGTTTCATTGTATTAATAGCTTCGCAGCTTTCTAATGTAAATAATACATTTAAAAAATATAATAATGCAATTAATACTGGTAAAAGTACAATAATGGTAAGTAATATGGAGCGTGAGATATTATATAGCACAATTTCTCGTCCTAACATATTGTGGTCAAATCACAAAGAGAAACTTACTAAACTAAAAAATGAAATAACAAAACTTGAAAAAGTAAACGGGATAAGTAGTTATACTTATAGGAAAAAGAACCTAGAATATACTTACCTTAAAAAGATAGGATCACCAGAAACCATCAGTTACCATAGTACATGGCCGTCTATTCTTAGAAAAAATGATATATATTGCTTTATTGCGTTTCTTATTATACTTGGAATATCTCCTATATTTTCTGAGGAGTATTCAACTCGTGTTGATGCTCTAATACTAAGTAGTAAAAAAGGAAGAGATACTATAGTAAGAGCAAAATTATTAGCAGCGGTAGTATATATCATTGTTATTGCAGGGTTCGCATGTACACTTCAGACAGTTTTGGATATAAATATGCTGGGAAATTATAGCGGTGTTGCATTCCCTTTAAGCATGTTTGGACATTTTGTTATTCAATTTCTAACTAATCTTACTGCGGGTATTGCTCTTGGGTTATTCATTTTAGTTATTTCTGCAAAAGCTAAAAACTTGCTTATTCCGGCATTCACTGGAATTGCAGCTGTTGTAGCTATAAATGTAATTGAAATTATTCAAGGTATTCTTCCAGAGTGGATAAAGAATTTAACAGATTTTTATTATATAAGATACATTTATTCGGATTATTTGTATAAAGATTTTAAAGCGTTTAATATACTGGGATATCCTGTATTATATCCTTATCTAGCATTCTTTGTAATGTTAGTAGCATCAATAGGTTGTATATTAATGACTAAGCGTTTATTTATTAATCATAATGTTTCAAATTAAGAAATTTGGAGGATAAATATGAGAAAAATATATTTGTTGTTAGCATTATCTATAGTTTTAATGCTTTCAGGTTGCAATGCAAAAAATAATGCTGTAACTACTGCATTACAAAGCTCTAATAGTGAAAATACTCCTACTGTTAAAAGTGGGACTTATATTGTGAGGCATCCTCCTACACCCGGAGAAAATATTGGTGGTCTTAATGTAATAACAGGTCACAAATCAAAGTTCTTAGGAGATGCGAAAAATTTTAACGGTTATCTTGATTTACGGTATAGTGACTTAAGTGATGTCAATCTAAGTCAAAATAGTGAACAACTTAGTAATTGTTTTTTTAGTAATCATACTAAATGGCCTGAAAAAATGACAAAAGAATATAAGCCAGATACCATTTTGGAGTTTGGTAAAAATCAAGGATTAGGAATAAAAAAGCTTAATAATGAGGGGATAGATGGTAGCGGAATTAATATTGCTATAATAGACCAGCCCTTATTAGTTGATCATGAAGAATATAAAGATCAGATAAAGTTCTATGATGAGATCAATGGCGATGGAGCAGCATCAATGCATGGGCCTGCAATGACTTCAATAGCTGTAGGTAAGTCAATAGGAGTTGCACCAAAAGCTAATCTTTATTATATTGGTTGCTATAATTTTAATACTAAAGAAAATAATTCGAAAATAGATTTCATATGGGAGGCAAAAGCAGTTGATAAAATTGTAAAAATTAATAAAACTCTTTC
>DAVZGU010000494.1:0-2071 GCA_052274215.1 Clostridium sp.
CTACTTTTTCATCTAACATTTTAGCAATTTTACCTATTTGAGTATTCATTCCAGTAGATACGGCAATTCCGATACCTCTACCATAGGTTGCGAGTGTTGACATGAAGAGCATATTCTTTTGATCGCCGAGTGGAATATCATCGCCAGTTAAGACTATGGAAGCATCTTTATCTACTGGCACAGATTCTCCTGTAAGTGTAGATTCTTCAATTTTTAAATTTGCAGTTTCAATAAGCCGTAAATCGCAAGGCACATATCTTCCAGCGTCAATAATAATAATATCACCAGGTACAACTTCATTAGATGGAATTTCTTTTAACTGTCCATCGCGTCTAACTACAGCCTTAGGCGTAGATAATTTTTTTAGTGCGTCAAGAGCTTTTTCAGCTTTTGACTCTTGAATAATTCCGACTGTAGCATTAATAATAATTACAATAGCAATTATTACTGCATCGCTTGTTTCACCAAGGAGGGCAGAAATTACAGCAGCTGCAATTAAAATGTAAATTAAAATATCATTTAATTGGGAAAAAAACATAGATATTAGGGTTTTAGGCTTTTTAGTTTCTAACTGATTTAGTCCGAATTTTTCTCTTTTTAACGCTGTTTCTTTTTGGGAAAGTCCTGTTATTGGATTGGATCCTAATTCTTTTAGAACTTCCTCTATAGTTTTGTTAAAAAACATGAATATCACCTCGTCTTATAGTATTTGTTGTTACCGTTTAATTTATTAAAAATAAAATGCAATACCTAATATCCCTGAAATTATTATTACTAAAATTGGATGAAGTTTATTAGTTAATAATATTCCTAAAATTATAATTCCAATTATTATACTTTTAATATCTTTATAGGATTCCCTTCCAAGGGATAAGAATACAGAGATTATAAGGCCAATTAGTGCAGGCCTCATGCCGGATAGTGCAGCCTTCATTATATAGGATTCCTTAAATTTCAAAATGTAGTGATTAGCTATGGAAACTAAGATAAAAGAAAATGAAACTACACCTAGGGTTGCAGAAATAGCACCGAGTACTCCAGAAACTTTATAACCTACAAAAGTAGCTGAATTTATTGCTATAGGTCCCGGAGTCATTTGTGATATACCAATAATATCAACAAACTCTTTAAAGGTAATCCAATTATTAGTGGATACAATTTCTCTTTCGATAAGTGGAAGCATAGCATAGCCACCACCAAAGCTAAAGGCACCTATTTTAAAGAAGGATAGGTAAATTTTAATTAGAATAGACATTTACTTCACCTTCTTTCCAAGAAATATAATCCCGTATAAACCAGATAAAAGTATAACTATAACAGGGTGTACATTAAAAAATAATATACTTACCATGGAAATTAAGATTATAATAAGATTTACATAGCTTTTCTTTAAAGATTTGGATAAGCTTACTACAGCTATGAGTATAAGAACTGGTACCGCAGCAGAAATGCCTTTGAAAATTAAATCAACATAATAATAATCTCTAAATTTCATAAAGAAAACTGCAATGCATAATATTATGAAAAATGAAGGCAAAATCACACCTAGAAGCCCAATGATGGCGCCAAGTAGGCCGCTAATTCTATAACCAATAAATATACTACTATTAACTGCTAAAGCTCCAGGAAAGGTTTGGGAAATTACAATTATATCCATAAAATCTTCTTTTGAAATCCACTGTTTTTTACTTACGACTTCAGTCTCAATGAGTGGTATCATTGCATAACCTCCGCCAAAGGTAAAAGCTCCTATTTTAAAGAAAGTCCAAAACATATTCAGTAATCTTTTCGTTTTTCTCACCTCAAATAGTTTAAATTTTTGGTTATATCAATAGAAATGTCCTTAAAAGTATGAACCTATACTTATAATCTATAATATTTACCATATAAGTATACTATTATAAAAAAAAATTGGCAAATGTATAAGCAAAAATGACTAACTTCTTATAAGTGGTAAGAATTAATTCTCATATGGGGCAAGAATTAAATTTTCATTGTGGCGAGAATTAATTTTTATTTGTGTATATTTTTTTGCGGAAAGTTCGATATAATATATATAAGAATATAAGAA
>DAVZGU010000495.1:0-2067 GCA_052274215.1 Clostridium sp.
TTATTATTATGTAAATTATGCATAATTTAAATTTTATTTTTAGTTTATATTGAGAGGGGTACATTAATGAAAAAATTTACAATAAAGAAGTTGTTTAAACCATTATTAAGTGGGTTATTAGTCGCACTAATGATAGTCCCAATAAATGTATTTGCAGCTACAAGTTTAGTTGAACAAGCTATAAATGAACCAGCAACAAAAGAACTTATCAGCATATTCCCGAACTTCCAAAAAAGTTTGTATGAACATACTAATGGTAAGTTAGTATCTGCTAATGAAGTCTATTATAAATATACATCTAAAGCGACTGCTAACATTAAAAAAGTTTATACTAATGAATCAGATATTAAAAAAGATTTTGAAATACAGGAATATACAAAACAACAATACGAAAAACAAATATTAAACCCAATTCTAAAATCTTCAATAGGTGGGCAAGAAGAGGTCCCATGTTCTTGGTTATCGGTGAACCTTCAGGTTTATAATTCAAAGTATAGTAATGAATATTTGGCTTATGGATTTTACTCTTGGAAAACACAACCGTTTTTCCAATTTACGGATGCTATTGGAATATCACTTACTTCTGGATTGATTGTAACTGATGATACTAACAAAGATAGCACTAGGCATGCAGAATATAATTATGAAACACTTAAGCAGGAAGATACTAATATAACACTTCCAGTGGAGATTCAAGACGGAGCAGCAAATGGTGTCATGGCAAGAGTTCCTCTTGGTAACGGCGCTTGGTCTTCGTACAACAATATGATGATTTCAACTGGTGTACGATACAGTGGAAGTGGTACTAATGCAGGTTGGATAAGTGCTAATTACTTACATAAAGAAATAGGCATAGGTGCAATAAATATGGATGCAGCAGGAGTTCCAAGTGTATCAGCTGGTACTGCATCGAGTTCCCATCACGCTTTAGTTCCTGTTTCTAAATAGAAATTTAAAAATTGATTTAATGAAAATCTCAAGTGTTTTGTGAAAAGAGTGGAATTTAAATTAACATCCTCGGTATAACCAATATACGGGTACAGTCGACATACATGCAAAAATGAGCCACATGTTGGATATTAATCCAACATGTGGCTCTTATTGTTTCGATAGCACTATCGGGTGGGTATATAACCGAGGCAGTACAGGCTATTTGTGAGTGGGCTATTAGTCAACGTTATGTTTCTATTATCATTGCAGACACTTGGCGCTACCCCCTATAGAATACTTACTACGTAACCAAATGGATAACAATACCACCGAATATAACGACAATAGACTATCACTTATAGCAGGTCAAAGAGGAAGATGTTACATAACAAAAACCTCTCTAATTCCTTGGAAAATGGAATGTCATCATAAGAAACCTAAACACTTAGGTGGAACTGATGAATATAAGAACCTTGTATGGTTAAGTACATACTGGGGTAGTGTTCGCAAAACGCGAAAAATATACGTTAAGACAGTTATTACCAAAAATACATTTTATCAAAACATTCTACCTTTCGCAATAATAGTTCTAACACCTAAATTTAATTTGCCAACTAGTCGCACTCCCAACCTAATAATTTATTTTCTAATGATGGATCAAAAGGTCTTTGTTCGAAATTATTAAAACTACCACCCTTTTCTTTTCCTATAGATAGCTGATAATCATCTTTAATTGTTGTTATTATCCAACTCACTAAATTAATAATTTTAGCTACATTTTGAGCTTGTTCATATTTTTCTTTGATGATACTTATATCACCTTTAGCAGTATCTAATATGAATTTAGCTTCTAGTCCTGTTATTTCCTCTTTGAATATAGTTCTAACCTCATTTACAAGTTCTGTAGAAGGATTTTCTTCTTTGTTAGTAGGTTTACCCTCCCTAGTGGTGCAAACTTCATCTATAGCTTTCACATTTGATTTTATACACTTGTTGGCATGGATATAAAATTTTAAACTAGTAACTTTTCTGCCTGTCTTTATTTCTTCAACTTCAAAATTTATATAAGTTTTTTTATTTAGTTCTTTTTGTGATTGTAATATAACCTTATTTTTTAAATTCTGATAAACATCATAT
>DAVZGU010000496.1:0-2044 GCA_052274215.1 Clostridium sp.
CTGAAATTACATTTGCAGTAGGAAAATAAACATTAAAAAACACTTTAGTTAATAATTTTAAGTGTGGGGAAGGTAAACAATATGTTTAAGAAGATATTAATTGCTAATAGAGGCGAGATAGCGGTAAGAATAATCAGGGCGTGTAATGAAATGGGAATTCAAACTGTTGCAGTATATTCTGAGGTAGATAAAGATGCTCTTCATACTCAAATGGCAGATGAGGCTGTATGCATTGGACCTAGTAAATCTAAGGATAGTTATTTAAATATGCAAAACATTTTAAGTGCCACGGTGCTTACGGGCGCAGAGGCAATTCATCCGGGGTATGGGTTCTTATCTGAAAATAGTAAGTTTGCACAGATGTGTGAGGAGTGTAATATAAAATATATAGGTCCAAATTCACAAAACATCGATAATATGGGAAATAAATTAAAGGCAAGAGAAATTATGATAAATGCTGGGGTACCAGTAGTCCCTGGTTCAGGCGGAGCGATTGACTCTGAAACAGATGCTTTAATGGAAGCTGAAAAAATAGGATACCCTGTAATGATAAAGGCTTCAGCAGGAGGCGGGGGACGAGGAATTAGAGTTGTTAGTAAAGTAGAAGATCTTATACCGGCGTACAACACTGCAAAAGCCGAGGCGAAGACTGCTTTCGGTGATGATACAATGTATATGGAAAAATTTATAGAAGAGCCAAGACATATAGAGTTTCAAATACTTGCAGATGAGCATGGAAATGTTGTTCATCTTGGCGAGAGAGACTGTTCTATTCAAAGGCGCAATCAGAAGGTAATAGAAGAGGCACCAGGAGCCGGAATGACAGTAGAACTTAGAAAACAGATGGGCGAGGTTGCAGTTAAAGCGGCTAAGTCTATTAATTATAAAAATGCTGGAACTATAGAGTTTTTATTAGATAAACATGGAAAATATTACTTTATGGAGATGAATACACGTATACAGGTAGAGCATCCAATAACAGAAATGATCACTAGAGTAGATTTAGTTAAAGCTCAGATAAGAATTGCTGCAGGGCAAGTGCTTCCTTATAAACAGGAGGATATAAAAATTGAAGGTCATGCTATTGAATGTAGAATAAATGCAGAAAATCCTTCTAAAAATTTTATGCCTTGTCCTGGCGTTATAAAATCACTACATATTCCTGGAGGATATGGAGTAAGGATTGATAGTGCGGCATATCAAGGATACAAAATTCCGCCAACATATGACTCAATGATAGGAAAACTCATTGTACACGGAAAAGATAGAGATGAAGCAATACGTAAAATGAGAAGGGCATTAGGAGAGTTCATAATTGAAGGTGTGGATACTAATATAGATTTTCAATTTAAAATAATAAATAATGGTAATTTTATAAAAGGAAAATTTGATACTAGTTTTATTAGTAAAGAATTTAACAAGTAGCTAAACACATACTGGAATTTATTACATAAAAGTTTTATACTATGAGTGTGGTATCTATTTAGGATGCTATAAATTATAGTGTAGGTATGTTTTTAGAAAGGGGTAGCTATATGTTTGAGTTTAAACGTATATTTAAAAAGAGTAAATATATTGAGGTTAAAAGTTTAGAAAATGAATATGGTGAGAAAATACCTAATATCCCTTCAGGAATGTGGGTTAAATGCGAAACATGTGGTAAAATCCTTTATAATAAGGATTTAGAGAGTAGCATAATGACATGTGATAATTGTAGAACCCATTTCAGAATTGGGTCTAGAGAAAGAATAAATTATACTATAGATGAAGGGACTTTTATAGAATACGATAAAGATATGATCTCAGATGACCCTATAGATTTTGAGGGATATAAAGATAAACTCCAAAGTTTGCGTGATAAAACTTTATTAAATGAAGCTGTAATAACTGGAGAAGGAAAGATAAATGGACAGGATACGTTAATTGCAGTGATGGATAGCAATTTTATGATGGGAAGCATGGGCTGTGTTGTTGGAGAGAAAATTACAAGGGTCATTGAAAGAGCAACAGAAGCTAAAAAACCAATTATCATATTTACTGCCTC
>DAVZGU010000497.1:0-2034 GCA_052274215.1 Clostridium sp.
GCACATTATAACTTACATCATTTATAGCTATAATATTCTTTGACGTGTTTATACTATTATCTAAAAACCAGACTAATTTCGCAGAACTGAATTCATAATCTTTAGATGAAATAATAAAATCTGCTATTTTAACAGCATAAAGTTCATCATCTGTAACAATAGGAGATACACCAAAATTTGCGATAACATAATCCGCAAGCTTTCTAGCTTTTACCAAATCAGGCGACAAAAATACAATATACTTGCAATGCTTTGCTAGTTCCAGAATAATATTATAGTTTATCATATCGTTAGCATCATATACCACAATGCAGCAATTTTTCAAACTTTTATTTCTCATTCTAATCATAAGCTGTACACTTTTTACAACACTAAAAGCCAAAAATCGCCTTTGAAATTCATTAAAATAATTATAATCCATAGGCCTCAATGTTTTTGGCGATAATTGCACTTCACTACATTTACATATTTTTTTAGCATAAGTTAAATTATTTAAATATGCTTTTCTATTAAAATTAGGTGGCATCCTCACACTCGTAACTTTAATATCTAATTCTTTAATGTATTCATTACTCATTACTTTCATCTTTAGTCTATCTTTAATTTTACTTAAAAATCCGAATTCATTATATAAATTATCTATATTTGAAGTTACACATAAAATTGACTTCATACATATGCACCTTATACATTAATGTACTATTATCCTATTCAGTGTTAATTATATAAATTCACGTTTTAATTTTAAATTTATACTTTTATGGTCTTCAAATAATCTTTATAGTCCAAAAGCACCTGCTTTACCTCATCGTAACTATTTTTAGTATTAATTTCATTCTTAATTTCAGCACAGTTGTTAAGCCCTTTAATATACCAAGCTGTATGCTTTCTCATTTCTCTAACAGCCTTAATTTCTTCATAATATTTTACAGCTAAATCTAAATGCCTTATACACATATCTATTTTTTCTTCTGCAGTAGGGTATATAACCTTTTCTCCGTTTATTGCCTGCTTAACCTCTCTAAAAATCCATGGGTTGCCCCTGGACCCTCTTGCAATCATTATAGCATCACAATTAGTGATTTCCTTTATTTTGACAGCATCCTCTACGGAAAATATGTCCCCATTACCTATTACTGGAACTTTAACATTTTCTTTTACAGCCCTTATAATATCCCAATCAGCCTTGCCTTCATACATTTGTTCGCGAGTCCTGCCATGCACCGCAATAGCATCTATACCTGCATCCTCCATGTATTTAGCAAATTCTACAGCATTAACATCATTTGAATCAAATCCCTTTCTAAACTTCACTGTCACAGGCTTTGTTGAAACCTTTTTCATTTCTTTTATTATTTGCGCTGCTAGTTTAGGATTTTTCATCAAAGCTGATCCCTCACCATTTTTCACTATTTTATGAACAGGACACCCCATGTTTACATCAACCATACATATATCGCTTCTTGCGTTGAAAATTTCACAGGCACTAGCCATAATCTTAGGGTCATTACCAAATATCTGAATAGCTACAGGTTTCTCTTGATCTGAAATTCGCATAAGAGATTCTGTATTCTCACTTCCATAATATAATCCTTTAGCACTTACCATTTCAGTATATAGTAGACCACACCCTAATTCTTTGCATAATCCTCGAAAGGCAATATCTGTAATTCCTGCCATAGGAGCTAAAAAAACATTGTTTTCAAAGTTAATATTTGATATTTTCATTAAATCATCTCCTGCGGAGCTGCAATATTAACGACTTCAGAAGGAGATTTATAACCCTACTTATAGAAGTGGGAGACTTCCCTTCTGAAATGTCGTTAAATCACCTATTCCCTATTCTTCTCATAAATCATTCTAAGTCCTTCTAAGGTTAAATTCGGATGAAACTCATCAATAGTAGAAGACTCTTTGGTTATTAGCTTTGAAAGTCCTCCTGTAGCCACTACAAAAGGCTCTTCTTCTCCCATACCCACCATTTCGCTCTTCATTTTATTAACAATATAGTCTACTTGACCAATGTATCCGTAT
>DAVZGU010000498.1:0-2034 GCA_052274215.1 Clostridium sp.
TGGAGGGGCTTGTAGTAAGTGATGATGTTTCTGATAGACCAGTGTTTAGACCACTGATTGCTATGGATAAAATAGATATTATAGATGTGTCAAGGAAAATAGACACTTATGAAACCTCTATTTTACCTTATGAAGATTGTTGTACAATTTTTGTTCCTAAACATCCAAAAACAAAACCAAGGTTAATTGAGATAATTAAATCTGAATCGGTTTTAGATATTGATAGTCTAGTTGAGAAGGCTATTTTGGATATGGAAATTTATAAATAAATATATTTATGTTAGTTAATCAATCATGTGTATTAAATTAAATAAAGTGTAAATAATACATATTGAAGGGGTGATTAACATAGCTAAAAAAGGTACAGAGAAAAGATCAGGTTCTAAGGACACTAAAGATAAAACTCAGAAAAAGAATCAAAAGGGTAATACAGTTAAATAAAAAGTAATATAAAAAACTAAAGATGTAATTGCAAAGAATAAGCTAACAAAATGATTTATCACTTTGTTAGCTTATTTTTATTCAATAGAGAAATTAAAAAATTATGCGATCCAAGGATATCTAATTAGTAAACCAATACACATGGAGGATATTAAAAGCTAGTAGCGTTATTAAAAATATCAAAAAAAATGTTGAAAAAAGTAATAATGCATGATATTATGTATATACAAGACAATGATGAGTGTGAATCAACGTGTAAAAGTTTACACTGAAAACTAATTTAATAATTAAAATTGCGTGTTACTGATACAATCAGGCATGAGCGAAAGTCATTATAATATTATAGCTACATTTAGGTGAAGCTATAAGTATGACTTTGCTCATGCTTTTTATTTTTGCTGACATGCCACAAAAGAGAGGGGAATATAAATGAAAAAAGCTTTTGGTGTTTTACAAAAGGTAGGAAAAGCTTTAATGCTACCAGTAGCGCTATTACCAGCTGCAGGATTACTACTTGGATTCGGTAATATGTTTCAAAATCCACAGATTTTAGAAAAAATTCCAATGTTCAATGCCCAGTGGTTCCAATTTGTTGCTAAAATTATGGAACAGTCTGGAGATGTTATTTTTGGTAACCTTGCATTATTATTTACAGTAGGAGTTGCAGTAGGACTCGCTGATGGTGAAGGAGTTGCAGGACTTGCAGCAATAGTTGGGTTCTTAATAATGAACAAAACTTTAGGCATTGTTGCTGGAGTTACTCCAGAATTAGTCGGAAGAGCACATCCAGAGTTTGCAAATGTATTAGGTATTCCAACACTTCAAACAGGAGTATTTGGTGGTATTATAATAGGTATAGTAGCGGCGCAATTGTATAAAAAATATTACAACATTGAATTACCTTCTTACCTCGGATTCTTTGCAGGTAAGAGATTTGTACCTATAGTTACAGCAGTATCTGCAATTGGAATAGGTATTGTAATGAGTTTTGTATGGCCTCCAATTCAAAATGGTTTAACTGTTTTTTCGAGAAGTATGATTGATGCTAATCCAACAGTAGCCGCTTTCGTATTTGGAACAGTAGAAAGATCATTAATCCCATTTGGATTACATCACATTTTCTACAACCCATTTTGGTATCAATTTGGTGAGTATATAAACAAAGCTGGTCAGTTAGTAAACGGAGATCAACTTATATTCATGGCTCAGTTAAAAGATGGTGTACCATTTACAGCAGGTACATTTATGACTGGTAAATACCCATTTATGATGTTTGGGCTTCCAGCAGCAGCACTTGCAATGATTCATGAAGCAAAACCAGAAAAGAAGGTTTTTGTGTCTGGTATTATGATATCAGCAGCTTTAACTGCTTTCTTAACAGGTATTACAGAACCAATTGAATTTTCATTCTTATTCGTAGCACCAATATTGTTTGGAATTCACTGTGTATTTGCAGGATTATCCTTTATGACAATGCAACTTTTAAATGTTAAAATAGGAATGTCATTTTCAGGTGGACTTTTAGATTACTTAATATATGGTGTAATTCCAAATAGAACAGCTTGGTGGTTAGTAATTCCTGTAGGATTAGTA
>DAVZGU010000499.1:0-2028 GCA_052274215.1 Clostridium sp.
AGCCAGATACCAAACCACGTCTGACAACGGACCCTCTGTTACTCCGTTTGCAGCTTTATTGTTTATTCCTACTTTAATCTTTGAATCCATTGAGGAATAAACGGACATAACAAATATAACAATTACAACTGGAAGAATTAGGTATACTATAATATTAGACTTCTTTCTAAAAGTGATTTTCAATGTATTAAGTGCAAGCAAAAATAAATTTCTCATATTATGCATTCTCCTTTCTAAACAACAAGGAAGATATAGCAAGAAATATTGCTGCTACGCCTATATTAATCAAAATTGCTATGGAAACCTTGCTATAATTATTATTGTAAACTACATCAAATATTGATCTATTAACCCATCTTACAGGTGATAAATAGGTTATTGATTGAAAAGTTTTGCTTCCAAAACCATCTACAGGCATATAACTTCCTCCAAGGAATACCATTACAGGTATTATAAAATTTAAAACTCCATTTGCCACATTTTCATTTTTGAAAATAAATCCAAGCCCAACACCTATGCTTATTGCCATGACTATTTGAGATGTAAATATTAGTAATACAGTAAAAATATCACTCCCCCAATTTGCATGAAGCACATATTTACTAAATAAAACAACAATAGCAATCTGAATAATTGTACCTATAACTCCCCCTATTGTTTTTCCAATAAGAAACTCATATTTTTTAACAGGACTTATCAAAATCCTATCTCTAGTTTTTGAATTTTTCTCACTTGCAATTCCAAAGAGACCTGTCATTCCTGAATACATAATTATTAGAGCTATTTCTGCAATTGTATAATAATCTAAAGAGGAGGGCTGGATTGCTTTATTAAGAGAATTAATTGTAGAATAGTTATCATTGCTATCACTTAGCAAACTATTTATTATATGTGGATTTACTTTGCTAATATCTACAATTACATTAAATTCTTGTACATAGGTGGATAGAATAGTTTCAACCACACCAGCCTTAAGGCTTTCTACATTGCTCTTGTAAAATTCTATCTTATTATTACTTTTCATTTCTATGATTGCATCGTACTCTTTAGAAATTAATTTTTTCTTAGCAGAATCCATATCCTTAGTTTTTGTAAATTCTATTTTAAAATCTTTACCTTTTTCAATAAAACTAGTTTTAAAATTATCCGAAACAACACCTGTAGCTTCAATGCTATATAAAACTTTATGTGTACCAATATCAATAGTGTTAGTAAACTCTGATTTAAATGCTGCACTAATCACAACTATTAGCGCTATTGGAAATAATATCATCATTGCCATTGATTTTCTATCTCGGAAAGTATGTTTTACTTCCTTTATAATTATAGAAATAATATTCATTTTTTCACCTCTAATCCCTTAATTTTCTACCGGTCAATGTTAAAAACACAGTCTCAAGATCCGGTACTTTATTTTCAATATTCTTAATAGGAATGCTATTATCCGTGAAATATAAAATTAGCTTATCTAAATTGTTAATTTCCTTTAAACTATCAATTTTAACTTTGTTTTCATTAATTAGGACATTCGTAACTCCCTTTACTTCCTTTAGTTGTTCTTCATTAATCACCGTACCATCTATAACTGTAACCTCAACAGTATTTTTATCTGTAACAATAGCTTTGAGTTCTTCCTTGGTGCCTGTTACAATAACCTTTCCATGATCAATAATACTTATCATCGTTGAAATTGCTTCTACTTCTTCCATGTAATGAGTTGTATAAATAATGGTACATCCTCTTTCATTTAATTTCTTTACAGATTGGAGTATATGATTTCTTGATTGTGGATCGATACCTACTGTAGGCTCATCCATTATTAAAAGCTTAGGGGTATGAGCAATTGCGCATGCTATATTTAATCTTCTTTTCATTCCTCCAGAGAAACTAGCAGGCATACTCTTAGCTTTATCACTAAGACCAACAAATTCTAAAGCTTCTTGTGCTTTCTTTTTTAATTCTTCCCCTTTAATTCCGTAAAGACTTGCAAAAAACTTTACGTTTTCGAGGCAAGTTAAATCTTCATAA
>DAVZGU010000500.1:0-2026 GCA_052274215.1 Clostridium sp.
TGTTAAAAACACATATTGATCTTATTGTGGAAGAATAAAGGCTAATTTCACATTTTGAAATTAGCCTTTTATGGATTATTTATATCCGTTTAGGATTTCTAATGAAATCAAAAAATCATATAACCATCTTACTGCTCCATTTACCACACCTATCTCCAAAACAGCCTACAGTTTTTTCACCATCTTTTATTTCAATTACTTCACAATTGTTACCACAACCATTGCACTCTATATTTCTAGGCACAAAATCATTAAATGCTACTTCAAACCCTTTGAAATGTGTTTTTCCTGTCTTCATAACTGCTTCATTTGCGAGTACTGCCGCTCCAATAGCGCCCATTACATCGTAGTACTCTGGAACATGAATCTCAGTGCCTAAGGCTTTTTCAAAAGCTACCTTAATGCCTACATTCGCTGCAACTCCACCTTGGAAAAATATTTTTGAGCGAATTTGTTTTCCTTTCCCTACATTGCTTAGATAATTCCTAACCATTGCTTCACAAAGACCTCCTATTATATCTTCCTCATTATATCCAAGCTGTTGCTTATGTATCATGTCAGATTCCGCAAAAACAGCACATCTCCCAGCTATTCTTACAGGTGCTTTTGACTTTAATGCATACTCTCCAAAATTTTCAATAGGTATCTCTAGCCTTTCTGCCTGTCTATCAAGAAAAGACCCTGTGCCTGCTGCACATACCGTATTCATTGCAAAATCTGTCACTATGCCATTTTTTAATAGTATTATTTTTGAATCTTGACCTCCAATTTCTAATATAGTACTTACATCTTTATCAATTTCGAGTGCTGCCACTGCATGAGCAGTGATTTCATTTTTCACTATGTCAGCGCCTATTAAAAAAGAAGCCATATGTCTTCCGCTACCTGTAGTTCCAACTGAGCTTATTTGCTTAGTATCGTATTTTTCACTTAGAATTTTAAGTCCATCTTGGATTGCCTTTATAGGTTTACCTTTTGTTCTTAAATATAATTTTTCAATAACTTTTAATGTATTATCTAATAGTACAATGTTAGTACTTACAGATCCCACATCAACTCCCATATAGTACATTGTTTTTCCTCCTCTCTAACATATCTACAAATGCTTCTATTCTAGTAATATATCCTGCCTCTCCAGTCATTTCATCTACTATCAAAGTCATTATCGGAAAATCTTTATCATTTGAAATTGCAGTCAAAATTGCTTTTGATACAATTTCTGGCATACATCCCATAGGAAAAATTTGAATGGCTCCATCAAAATTCTCTTTTTCAGCAAGTAGTACTTCGCCTATGCACTCTCTAGCGTGCCCACCGATATAATATGGAAGATATTCTTTAGAGGCTCTTCTTATGTCAATTGAGTTAAGCTTTAAAGGGCGAAGTGCTGTATCTTTAATCCACCAACTAGGAGTAAGCATTCGTTTAGTGGCGACCCCATAATCCATAAGTTTATCTTCTATATAAAGATTAGAAAAGGGTTCAATTATAGTATAAATTTCACCGATAATTGCAATTTTTACTGGGGACTTATGTTTATTAATAGGAATCTCGCTTATTTTATTTTTATATTCTTTTAGAATATTCACCATCTGTGATGGTGAACTTGCTTTCGAAGCATTAAGGGTACATTCTTTTAAAAGTCTCTTAAATTCTCCTTTGGTTACTTCGAATCCTGTTAAATAATGTGCTTTACTTTCAATTTTTTCTATTAGCTCAATTACGTTATAGGCTACCTTTAGCGCTCTGATTTTTTGAACTTTACCTAATGTGCTATTACCCGTGATATTGGATAGGCGATTTAAGAATTCTTCTTTACCTATGTCAAAAGGGCTATCAACTACGATAAAAGTCAAATTGTGTCCTAATTTCTTTAGCGCATTCATCTGTAATTCGCAGTATTCACCAAATCTACAGGGACCACAGCTACCAGGGATAATTATGGTATCCGCTCCAAGCTCTATACTCTGTAAATAATTGCCCATCATAATTTTATAAGGTAAGCACATTTCTTCTGGAGAAAACT